>NZ_JANSJA010000239.1:0-613 GCF_047462335.1 Synechococcus sp. H60.1 | reverse complement strand
GGGTGGGCGTGGTCTTGTTCGGGGCGGTGCCGGCGGTGGAGCTGTTGCAGTTTGCCGCTTTAACCGACATCGTAGAGGGGCTGTTGCTGATTTCCGGGCGGGTGCTCATCGGCGCCTTGGTGTTCGGGATCGGCCTTTACCTGGCCAATTTGGCCCATTCCATGATCAAGAGCTTGGGCAACCCCTCTGCGGGCGTGCTGGCGCAGGCGGCGCGGGTGGCCATTTTGGTTTTCGTCGGCGCCATGGCCTTACAGCAGATGGGTGTAGCCACCGACATTGTGGTGCTGGCTTTTGGCCTGGTGCTGGGCGCGATTGCCGTCGCGGTGGCCTTGGCTTTTGGCTTGGGAGGCCGCGATGTGGCTGCCGAGCAGATCCGGCAGTGGCTGAAGCGGGAGTGAAAAGGCCGCATCTGCTAGAGGAATTGCTCTTCCTACCCGAAGAGAGCAGCGCTTCTTAAGGAGTGGCCATGCCACCCATCCGATGGCCGCCTCAAGGTTAACCCTGTTTTGCTTGCAAATGTACCCCGCCTGGCAAAACGCTCGGCGGGGTCTTGTTTTCTGGGTTTAAGCTGCCTCCGAAACTTTGGCCTCTTCTGGCGTTGCTTCCTGCACCA
>NZ_JANSJA010000238.1:0-613 GCF_047462335.1 Synechococcus sp. H60.1 | reverse complement strand
CCCACACCCACGCCTACGCCGACACCCACGCCTACGCCGACACCAACTCCAAGTCCTGCAGGCCTGCAGGTCACCATTCCGGGGCTGCCTGCCGGCGCGATAGTCACCATCCGCCTGGCCGACGGCACGGTCATCGCCACCTCCACCTCAGTGGCAGGCAACGTGGCCACCTTCCCTGAGCCCTTCACCATCCCCTTCGGTGGCCAGATCCGGATAACGCCCGCCATCCCCTCGCCGCAGCCAATCACGGTGGGCGGGACGACGCTGAACGCCTTTGACAACACCACCAACCCTGGCAGCACTACCTACTTCAACTTCGGTCCAGCTATCTCAGTAAACTAGCCTGGACAGGGCCTCTGGCCTGCTGGCGCGATGGCTGCCGTTTAGGGTGAAGATGAGTACCGGTCAGGTATTTTCAACGTTCCCTAAAATCTTGTTCACAGAGACTGGTTATGACTTGACTGCTCCTGCTAGGCGGGCTGTTCTGTAGCAGCTTTTGCTTCTTTTTCCTTAGCTGCTTTCATCTCCGCCAGAATCTCCTCCGGTCGCTTGCCAGCCCGCTGGGATCCGGCAGGCAGCTCATGGGGATCGATCACCCCCTTGGGCAGGTAGG
>NZ_JANSJA010000237.1:4133-4704 GCF_047462335.1 Synechococcus sp. H60.1 | reverse complement strand
CATCTTGACCAACGCCATTGGTGAAGATTCCGGCACTGGTGATGGTTGCTTGGCCGCCGCTGTCGTTGTAAAGGCCGCCCCCATTTTGACCGGCGCCGTTGTCCGATATCCCCGTGCTGCTAATAGTGAGGGTGCCTTTGTTGTAAAGACCACCCCCATCTTGGCTGACGCCATTGCTAGAGATCCCCGCGCTGGTGATGGTTGCTTGGCCACCGCTGTCATTGTAAAGGCCGCCTCCCTTTTGGCTGGCGCCATTGTTAGAGATCGTTATACTGCTGAGGGTAAGGACACCCAAGCTGTAAACGCCACCCCCATCTTGGCCAACATTATTTCTGGAGATTACGCTGTTGGTAATATTTGCTTGGCCGCCGCTATCGTTGTAAAGGCCGCCCCCATTTTTGCCCGCGCCATTTTTGGAGATCCCCGCGTTGCTAATGGTGAGGGTGCCTTTGTTGTAAATACCAGCACCATCTTGGCTGACGCCATTCTCTGAGATCCCCCCACTGGGAATATTTACTTGGCCGCCGCTATCGTTGTAAAGGCCGCCCCCATTTTTGCCCGCGCCATTTTT
>NZ_JANSJA010000237.1:0-4033 GCF_047462335.1 Synechococcus sp. H60.1 | reverse complement strand
GGAGATCCCCGCGTTGCTAATGGTGAGGGTGCCTTTGTTGTAAATACCACCTCCCTCTTGGCCAGCGCCATTGGTGGAGATTCCAACGCTGGTGATGGTTACCTTGCCGCCGCTGTCGTTGTAAAGGCCGCCTCCCTTTTGGCTGGCGCCATTGCTGGAGATCCCCGTGTTGCTGATGGTGAGGGTGCCCTTGTTATAAATACCGCCTCCATCTTGGACAACGATATTGCTGGATATCCCAGTAGTGACAATGGTTACCTTGCCGCCGCTGTCATTGTAAAGGCCACCCCCATCTTGGCCAGCGACATTGGAGGAAATTCCAGAATCTGTAACGGTTACCGTGCTCAAGCTGTAGACGCCGCCACCAAGAGAAGTTGCCTTGTTGTTGGAGATCTGAGCGTTGGCAATTTTAAACTGTCCGCCAGCATCGACGAAAACTCCACCACCCGCCGTATGTGGAAACCCTGACCCATCTGCACAACCTTGGTAGAGTCCCACGTCTTTCATCTGGAGATCGCCTGTACTCTGGACATGGAAGAGGCGGAATTCTCCTTTGGCTGCAGTGTTATCCGGCTTACATGTCACCGAAGTGTCGCGCTGAATGCCTGCACCATTTCCTTGAAGGGTGATGGTGCTCGTGATGTCCAAATCGTCGTTGTCGGCTCCACTGTCTGTTTGGTGCCCACCTCCATCGTCGTCCAGCGACAAGATACAATAATCTGTTTGCAGAACAATGGTGTCTGCCCCTGAGCCTGCGATGCATTCGCCAGCTGTACTAAATAATGCAGAATCGGTGTTGGCTGCAATGACCGCTTCCCGCAAAGAGCATTGGCCGTCATCAGATATGACATCGGCTGGGTTTGTAACATTAATTGTTGCGGCTTGGGCAGGCAATCCTAGACCTGCAACAGCTACACCGACCAAAAAGGGGACGACAATGCCAGAAGTGTAGGAGCGCACAGCGGTCTCTTCAGCGGGTTTCTGGGCAGCGAAGATATCTGTAAGGGTATCTAATAAGTCTTTCGCCCACATACCCACTCACCTGGGAACGACGGCTTCAAAGCGAATGGCCCCGGCCGTGCCAGATCCCTCCACGTCGACCACCGCCACTCCGTTGGAGTTGGTGATGCCGCCGCAGGTCGGCGGCACCGCTTGTCTCTGGAGAATGAGAAGCTCTCCCTCTAAGCCGGATGCCACTTCGCATCCATAGATCAAGATCTCTGCATCATCAGCCAGGCTAGATTTCCACTGCGAGAGCAAGCTTGTATATTCGGATAGGTTTTCTAGGCTGAGAAGACTTTTGCCCAACTGTATTGAGCCCGCCTGCCCGTGAGATAGAACGTGCCAAGCTCTAACCCCTTTTCGACCTCGCAGCGCCTCGGCAATCTGCTGGATCCCGTCTTTGTTAGGATCCAAAGGAATAATCTCTGTTCCAGGTCGGATCCCTGCTAGCAAGATCGACAGATCGGGCAAAGCTTGGTCGATAAAGACCAGCCCATCTTGAGCAGAGTGTTGCAGAAGTATATTCCCTGATGTAGCGGAGTCGGCATTCTCCACTCTCAAAAGCAAAATGAGCAAAGCTGTGGAAACGGATCCCAAAGTACGGCTGAGAATCTGCAGTAGCCCGGCGGGTTGCTTAGAGTTGGGCGGAGACGGTCTTGAGGTCAACATCTAACACTCCTCGCTTTTTCAGGGAATGTCTTCAAAAAAGAAAGAAACAGGACTCAATTCCAAGCGAAGCAGCTACAAATTGTCCACTCTCACCGTAACTGGGTTACTGAATACTAAAGTTCCAGATGATAGACGGACTGAAGCTCTATTGGTGATGACGATGGGTAGGGTAGGAGCCTCAGGAGAAGGTGTTGCTGCCGGCGAAGGAGTTGCGGGAGCAAGAGGAGAAGCTGGTGGCCGAGTTGCCGGCGGTTCAATGGGCACTGGAGGCGGAGTAGGCACCGGGATCCGCAGCCGACAGGGTTGATCGGATTGATTGCCTTCCGGGGCATAGCAAACTCGAATGAGATCCTCTACAAAACGCAGTCCATTAAAACTCAGCCGATCCGCTTGCTGAATGATATCGCCAATAATTTCCTCTAGGTTACGGGCAGCTCTGGAAAGAGGAATGCTAACAAACAAAATGTTCTCCAAATCCCTAACCTCAGGGGGGGCTAAGTTCGAGAAGGGTACCCGCTCCTGTTCCCGTAGCAAAATGCGATAGAGAGCCTCGCTCCAAGGAGAGACATCGACGGCTGCGCTGAAAACAAATCCCCGCAGCGGTGTAGGCTGGCTGGCCTGCCGTCCCTGCCCAACGAGGTTCGATTGCACCGAAACCAATTTCCCCGGCGGCTGCGTGATCGAGCCAGAAAAGGGAATCGTAAAGCGCAAGTTGCTATCCAGGGTGGCAGTGGCCAAGGGGGGAAACAAAATCTCTCCCCGTGAGCTCAAGCCGACTAGCTGAACTGAGTTGCCTGCCGAAAAGACTGGCCCGCCTGCACAAAGAGCAGCCGTGGATCCCGGGCCACAAAGCTGACCAAAGGGATCAACGACCAGCCCCAGGATGGCAGCCGCGGAGCCGGCAGCGGGATCCCTTGTCGGCAACTCCACTCCAGCAGGATTGCCAGAGCCGCCACTACCGCAACTTTTCAGCAAAACAGTGAGGGAACCTGTAACCACAGCAGCCAGGACAAGCGCAGCCGGTTGCCAAAATCTGCTGCCCAGTCGTCGAAACATGTGCCTATGCCTTGCTCTCAATTGCGGATGCTGTCGGTTTGCAGAAGGGCTCTAGCGGGATCCCACCGTGAGAACGGCGTCGCTAAAGGATGTCACAAAACGGCTTCCCTCTCTTTCGACCCGCAGTTCGCCGCTGAGAAGATAAGAGCCAGCAGGTAGGGGAACATTACTTTGTACCCGCACCTGCAGGCGGTGCTCTCCAATAGCAGCAGGGAATAGATTGGCAAAGGGAGCTTCCAGAGCCTCGGCAAACCGCGCCAGCACAAACGTGCCTTCTGTGGCCGCCGCCAGTCGCTGGAGCTCCAGCAGGTTTAAGTCAACGCCCAGCCCAACTACATACACGGTCAGCTTCTGCCCCCGCTCTTGGGCCAGAGTTGTGAGCTCCCGAATGGTCTGGTCAATGGAGCGGGTGCTCTCGTTGTCGATGCCGTCGGTAAACACCACCAGGCGGCGGTTGAAGGTCTCATTGGGGCGAAAGTCACTTAAGAAACGCCCGGCTTCCACCGTGGCGTCATACAAGGCGGTGTTCCCACCGGGATTTGCCCGCAATACCCCTCGCCTAAGCAGTTGCTTGTCGCTGGTGAAGTCTTGCAGCAGTTGGGCCGTGCGCAAAGGCTGGCCGAGAGCCGTAGCGCCAAAACCGGCCCCTCGGTTATCAAAACGGAGCACCGCCCCCAGATCCAAGGGTGTGGTGCGAAATTGATCCAAAAGCCCAAAAACAGCTAAGAAGCGACGGGACTGGGGATCCAAAACCAACAGGCTGCCGGAGCCGTCCATGAGGATGGCCATGAGCAAAGGCTGACGGGCCAGCTCAGCTCGAGGGTTCTCGATGCGGGTGGGGCTTAGAGTTACTGTGGCTGACTGCGGGATCCCTTGCAGATCGGTTATGCGGTTAACTTGCAAGCTGACCTGGGCAGGAGAAAGCTGGGTGACCGGCTGAGGCGGATCCCCTGCTTGCAAGAGGGCAATGTTGAACTCCATCTCCCCCTGGGTGGTGCTGAAACTGCGCGTCAGAGCCCCATTGAAGGTCAAGCGCGTTTGGGATCCCAAAGAAGCAGGGTCGATCCCTGTGCTACTGGAAGAGCCACAGCCGGTTATGGAGATCCCCAGCAGGATCAAGACAATTGCCCAGCCAGTTTCTCGGTTTTGGGGTCTGCTAAGCTGCATTGTTGAAACCTGAAGAATATAGCCGATAACACAGACAAGCTTGAGGACAGCAGCATAAACCTACCATGAGAAGAACTCAGGAGCTAAGCTTGTTTTCGGGTCGATTGCTTCTATCGACGACGTTTCTGCAAGCTAATTG
>NZ_JANSJA010000236.1:0-4753 GCF_047462335.1 Synechococcus sp. H60.1 | reverse complement strand
TAACAGGAGCCTACAAAGTTAAGACATCGATTATCACCTTTTACAGCAGAATTTGGAGTCAAGCATTTGATCTCAAATTTTCCAAGGGTCAGTGGATTTTTGGGTACAGCCCCTACTGGAGAGCGCTTCTAGAAGCTAAGCTCCAAAACAGCGAATACTATCCAATATCTTGCGTTGTCAGAACCTTCACCGACGAAAAACACAAGCGCAAGGCCCCCAATGGCAAAATCGTTTTGATCCCGACTAAAGAGCTAAGGATGTTCTTTCTTCCGGCTCCAGGACAGCTTATCAAGCTAACTCCAGAGGAATGCTTTGCCTGCCACAATACAGATGCCCAAACGGGAGAGCCACTCCCCCTCGAGCAAGATGTCAAGTTTTTGTAGTAGCAGCAGTGGGAGTTGGGAAACCCTGCTAGGGCCAATCCCCCAGGACTAGGGCCATGTAGCTTAACCCCAATCAAGAGCTTGGCTCCAGGCGCAACAGGGATCCGTTGGGGGCATCGGTCAATAAGTAGAGCAAGCCATCCGGCCCCTGGCGCACATCTCGGATGCGACCCACCGCTCCTTCTAGCAGGCGCTCTTCTGCCACCACGCGATCCCCCTGCAAAACCAGGCGTGCCAAATGCTGACCGGCCAGCGCTCCCACAAAGAGATTGCCCCGCCACTCAGGAAAGACATCTCCCGTGTAAAAGGCCATGCCAGAAGGGGCAATGGAGGGCGTCCAGTGCAGCAGCGGCGAAGCCAATCCAGGAGCTGCTGCCAGTCCTTGGCCGACCGGTTCGCCGCTGTACTCGCGGCCGTGGGTAATCAGGGGCCAGCCGTAGTTGACACCGGGGGCCAAGATGTTGATCTCGTCCCCCCCTTGCGGCCCATGTTCGTGCGTCCAAATGGCTCCTGTCTCGGGGTGGCGGGTCATTCCCTGAATGTTGCGGTGGCCATAGGTAAAAATTTCCGGCAAAGCCCCTGCTTTTCCCACAAAGGGGTTGTCTGGCGGGATCCCGCCCGTGTCAGTAAGGCGCAACACCTTGCCGGCAGCATCCCCCAGATCCTGGGCCCGATCCTGCTCGCCGCGGTCGCCGGTGCTGATGTAGAGAAACCCTTCTTTGTCAAAGGCCAGGCGGGAGCCGAAGTGCTGTTGGGCAGGGGTTTTGCGCTCCATGTCAAAAATCACTTCCAGATCCTGGAGTCCTCTTTCTCTCAGACGGGCCCGCGCCACTCGCGTCCCCCCGCCGCCTGGCCCAGGAGCTGCATAGGACAAGTAGATCCAGCCGTTCTCTGCGTAGTTGGGGTGCAAGGCAATATCCAGCAGCCCTCCCTGGCCGCGGGCAAACACCTCTGGCACCCCAGCGATGGGCTGGGGATCCAACCCCTGCTCGGTAACTCGGCGCAGCCGGCCCGGACGTTCGGTCACCAGGATGGTTCCGTCTGGCAGAAAGGCCATCCCCCAAGGATGCTCCAACCCGCTTGCCAACGTCACGACCTGGAAGCGCTGCTCTGTCCTGGCTCTGGGCAGAGCTTGGGCGTGATCCCCCTGTTGCAGAGACATGACCGTTTCCGGTCTGACCGGGTAGGCCCCAACAGGGGCGGACAACCCCCCCAAAAGCAACAGCGAGGAGAGGAGTTTTATCGCCGGGATCCTCAGAGCCATTGCCACCTCGTTTTCGCGATGGATTTTGAGGTTTGAGCTAGCCAATCATTGCTGCTGCTCTTCTAAAAAGATGTACCGATGGGAGCAGAGTTGGCTGCGCACAAGAGTGGGGAGCTGCCTGCTCCCTTGCGGCCTTGGGTTAGCCTTGAGGGCAGCATCTGCCCCCAAACCATGCTGGAAGCTAGCGAGATCTTCGGCCAGCCCCAGAGGCAAACCTGTGGATCCCTGCAGGAACTCCAGATCCACCCCAGGGGGATCCGTCTCCTCTGTACCCAGGGCTGCTGGTCTGTGCAGGTGCTCACCCCTCGTCTACTGCGGCTGCGCTTTAGCCCCAGCGGCGAGTTTTTGCCCCGTCGTTCTTGGGATGTGGCTCTGGCGGATGCAGAGTGGCCGCCGGCTCCTTTTGAGCTGCAGGAAAGCCCCACCCAAGTTCACCTCAGCACTTCTCTGGTGCAACTGCAGATTGACCGGGATCCCCTCTGCTTCAGCTTTCGCGATCCCCAGGGCCAGGTCTTTTGTGCCGATATCTCTGGGGGCCTCAGTTGGGGATCCGAGAGCATCCGCCTGGTTAAATCCCTCCACCCCGCCGAGCACATCTACGGCCTGGGAGAACGGGCCGGGCTGCTCAACAAGCGGGGCCGGCGCTACAGCCACTGGACCCGCGACTGCTGGGGCTACGACGCCCACAGTGACAACCTCTATCTGGCCATTCCCTTTGCCTTGCTCCTCCGCCCTGGCCTCTGCTACGGCCTCTTCCTGCACTGCACCCACTGGAGCCAGTTCGACCTGGGCCAGGCGGAGCCTGAACAGTGGGCCATCGAAGTGCGCGCCCCCGAGCTGGACTACTACCTCATCTACGGCCCTACCCCCGCCTTGGTGCTCCAGACCTACACCCAACTCACCGGGCGAACCCCCCTGCCTCCGCTCTGGGCCCTCGGCTACCAGCAGTGCCGCTGGAGCTACGCCAGCGCTACTCAAGTACAGAACATTGCCGAGCAATTTCGCCAGCGCCAGATCCCCTGCGACGTCATCTACCTGGATATCGACTACATGCGCGGCTACCGCGTTTTCACCTGGGATCCCCGCCGCTTTCCCGATCCCGCCCGCCTCACGGCGCAGCTGCATGAAGCCGGCTTTCGAGTGGTGGCCATTGTGGATCCCGGCGTCAAGTTCGATCCCGAAGCCGACTACGCCGTTTTTGACGAGGGCCTGGCCCAAGACTTCTTCATTCGCCGCGCCGACGGCCACCTCTTCCACGGCTATGTTTGGCCGGGCAAAGTTCTCTTCCCCGATTTCTCGCGCCCCGAAGTGCGGCAGTGGTGGGGATCCTGGCAGCGGGTTCTCACTCAAGCCGGTGTGGATGGCATCTGGAACGACATGAATGAGCCGGCCCTCAACGACCGCCCCTTTGGAGATGGGGGCCAAATTGTGGACATCCCCCCCGACGCCCCCCAAGGCCCCCCTGAAGAGCGCACCACCCACGCCGAGGTGCACAACCTCTATGGCCTCCTGATGGCCCGCGCCTCCCGCGAGGGTCTAGAACAGCTCTGCCCCAACCAGCGCCCCTTTGTCCTCACCCGCTCCGGCTTTGCCGGGATCCAGCGCTGGGCTGCCGTCTGGACAGGAGACAACCAATCCTCCTGGGAACATCTGGAGATGTCCCTACCCATGCTCCTCAACCTGGGCCTGTCGGGAGTTAGCTTTGTCGGCGCCGACATCGGCGGCTTCGGGGGCAACGCCACTCCCGAGCTGTTTGCCCGCTGGATGCAAATGGGGCTCCTCTATCCCCTCATGCGCGGCCACAGTGCTCAGGGAACTCGCCCCCACGAACCCTGGAGCTTTGGCCCTGAGGTGGAAGCCATTGCTCGACAGGCCATCCAGCTGCGTTATCAACTGTTGCCCTACCTCTACAGCCTCTTCTGGGAGTCCAGCCAAACCGGCTCCCCCATCCTGCGCCCCCTGTTCTACGAATTCCCTGACGATCCCCAGACCTACGAGATCTCAGACCAAGCCATGCTGGGATCCGCCCTCCTAGCTGCCCCCGTCGTCCGTCCGGGGATCCGCTGCCGCGCTGTCTATCTCCCGGCGGGCACCTGGTTTGACTGGTGGACAGGCCAGGCCCACAGCGGCCCTGGCTATGTGCTGGCCCCCGCCCCCCTTGACCAACTGCCTCTCCTTGTGCGCAGCGGCTCTATCCTGCCCTTAGCTCCTCCCTGCCAGTCCACCACCGACCTGCGCCGTGACCAACTGCGCCTTAAACTCTACCCCGGTGACGGCAGCTTCACCCTCTACGAAGACGACGGCCAAACCCTCGCCTACTCAAGCGGCCAGTGGGCCACCACCACCTTCCGCCTGCACCAGCAGGCCAACCAGCTCCTCCTAGAGATCGAGCCCCGCCACGGTGGCTGGATCCCACCCAAACGCACCTGGATCCTTGAGCCCCTTGGCCAGGCCCCCCTCCTCTTGCCCGACAGCGGCCAGGCCCAGCAGATCTGTCTGTCCAGCCCAGAAAGAGCCCGCCCCTAGTCAACTGCCCTCACCGCCTCCAGCAGCTCGCGGTTGTCCCGCTTGAAGATGGGCAGCCACTCCACATGCTGGTAGCGCAGGATCCCTTGGCTATCCACCACAAAATAGGCCCGCCGTATCCCCAGCAGACTATCCACCCCGTATTGCTGGCTCACCCTCCTGTCCACATCGCTCAGCAAAGGAAACTCCAGCTTGAGCTGCTCGGCAAAGGCTTCGTGCTTGGAGACAGGATCACTGCTAATCCCCAAGATCTCGCACCCTGCTGCCCGAAAAGCTCCCCAATCCTCCCGAAAACAGCGCATCTCGCTCGTACACACCGGCGAGAAGTCCGCCGGGTAAAAAGCCAGCAACACCTTGCTCTTGCCCCGATAGGCCCCCAGCGAAATCGTCGCCCCCTTCGGGATCCCTTTCCCCACTGCAGGCAGGCTGAAGTCAGGAGCTGCAGTCCCAATCACAATCCCCATAAAGCCGTCCGAAACCTTAAAGATCCCCTCACCAGTCTAACGGCGAATCCGGACCCTTGCTCCGTCGGGGGGGATTTTGGTGTGGGGTATTGACATGTGGGTTGGGGTGGGGGTAG
>NZ_JANSJA010000235.1:0-4778 GCF_047462335.1 Synechococcus sp. H60.1 | reverse complement strand
CTACCATAGGCAGTTGCCCCCTATGTCGCCATAGGGACTGGACCATATCTTCACTCCGCAGGGGTCTGCGAAGCGTCTGGCGTATGGTCTCTGAGGATTCTTGAAATCACCTCCTGCAGCGGTCGGAGCCGCTGCTTTCCCTTAGCGGCTGGGTTCATCGCATACGCCTTCTCGACGATGCGTGCCAGCCCCTCAGGGCGGCGGTGTTCCCCTTGGTTCATCAGCTCCAGGATTTCGCGGAACCGATAGAAGGTTTCGCGCTTGCATGAGAAGGGTACCACATACTTCTCGAAGTAGGGTACGACCTTCTCCCAGAGGCTACGCCGACAGTGGATGGCGTAGACATAGCAGTTGGGGCTTCCCGGTTTGGGGAAGATGCGTCCTGTGCCGAAGACTTGCTGGGCGAGCGTTAGGAGGGGCAGTCCGCTGCGGTGTTGCACCAGATGGAACTCTGGGTCAACATAGTATCCGTAGCGGCTGGTTTCGTGGTGTTTGATGCTCACCAGCAGCGAGCCTTCGCCTTCGATGAACCCTGCGAGGAACCATTTCGCCTCTTCGGTGACTTCAAGTCTTTCCTGCTGATTGGCTCCACCCATCACTTTGTCACCTCCTCGGTAGTGTGGGATCCACGAGCTGTTCCAGCATATAGCCAGATTTTACAACGGCCCTGTGACGAACCGTTAGAGTTACGGCCGGCATTCACCCGGGCTTCAGTTCGGGGCTGCACCTTGCGGCTGACCCCTCGCCTTAACCTACGGGCATTGGCCAAGCGTCGCCCCCTATACATCGGGTTTCCCCTTCGCAGAGAGCTGTGTTTTTGGTAAACAGTCGCCGGGCCCGCTTTGCTGCGACCTCTTTCGAGGCACCCCTTCTCCCGAAGTTACGGGGTCAATTTGCCGAGTTCCTTAGCGGGACTTCTCTCGCGCGCCTGAGGCTCCTCGCCTCGCCTACCTGTGTCGGTTTGCGGTACGGTCAGGTGGTTTCAACGCTACACGGGTTTTCTCGGCTCCAGTCACAGTCGCTTCGTTCACCGTGAGGATCCCTTCGTCGCCCCAGAGTTGCCGCTGGGGCGAGCGCAGCCTTCCAACTCTGCGCCCGACCGATTCTGAAGCGTCACCGCTTGGCTCCACCACCTGGGGTGGGAATGTTGACCCACTGCCCTTCGCCTACGGCGTTTCGCCCTCGACTTAGGACCGCCTAACCTTCAGCGGACGAACCTGCCTGAAGAACCCTTAGGCTTTCGGCGGACGGGATTCTCACCCGTCTTCTCGCTACTCGTGCCGGCATTCTCACTTCTGCACGCTCCAGTGGTGCTTCCGCTCCACCTTCACTGCGAGCAGAACGCTCCCCTACCGCTCCCTTGCGGGAACCCGCCGCTTCGGTAACAGGCTTGAGCCCCCTTACATTGTCGGCGCAGGGTCACA
Source organism: Synechococcus sp. H60.1 (assembly GCF_047462335.1). NCBI lineage: Bacteria > Bacillati > Cyanobacteriota > Cyanophyceae > Synechococcales > Synechococcaceae > Synechococcus > Synechococcus sp. H60.1. The sequence continues at coordinate 3,354 of NZ_JANSJA010000235.1, read as the reverse complement.
TTCGACCAGTCAGCTGTTACGCACTGTTTAAAGGATGGCTGCTTCTAAGCCAACCTCCTGGTTGTTTACGCGACCCTACATCCTTTCACACTTAGCCTGTGTTTGGGGACCTTAGCGGGCGGTCTGGGCTGTTACCCTTTTGACAACGGCGCTCATCCGTCGCTGTCTCACTCCCACGCTTCCTGCTATGCCATTCGGAGTTTGGTTGGGTTCGGTAACCTGGTAGGGCCCCTAGCCCATCCAGTGGCTCTACCTGCATAGCATAGCGCGTGAGGCTGCACCTCAATGCATTTCGGGGAGAACCAGCTATCTCCGCGCTCGATTGGCATTTCACCACACTACCCCCAGTTCCTCCGAGACCTTTTCAACGGTCACCAGTTCGGCCCTCCACCGTGTGTTACCACGGCTTCAGCCTGACCAGGGGTAGATCGCGCGGTTTCGGGTCTACGCCCAGCGACTGAGTCGCCCTGTGAGGACTCGCTTTCGCTACGGCTCCGCGTCTGAGACGCTTAACCTTGCCGCTGAGCGTAACTCGCCGGCTCATTCTGCAAAAGGCACGCCGTCAGACTGTCCCCCAGAGGGGTATAGTCCTCCGACTGCTTGTAAGCGCACGGTTTCAGGTTCTCTTTCACTCCCCTCGCCGGGGTGCTTTTCACCGTTCCCTCACGGTACTGGTTGCGCTATCGGTAGCAAGGAGTATTTAGCCTTACCCGGTGGTCCGGGCAGATTCGCACAGGGCTCCACTTATCCCGTGCTACTCGGGATACCGACGAGTCGCTTCCACTTTTCGCATACGGGGCTCTCACCCTCTATGGCGTGCCGTTCCAGACACTTCTGCTAAGCGGAAGGCGTCCTCGGATGTCGGTCCCACGACCCCAACTGGGCACGCCCAGTTGGTTTAGGCTCTTCCCCGTTCGCTCGCCGCTACTGAGGGAATCTCGTTCGATTTCTTTTCCTCTGGGTACTGAGATGTTTCAGTTCCCCAGGTTCCCTCCACACCGCCTATGGGTTCAGCGGTGGGTGACCACCCATCCGGTGGCCGGGTTCTCCCATTCGGGGATCTGCGGATCAACGCCTGTTTGCGGCTCCTCGCAGCTTATCGCAGCTTACCACGCCCTTCATCGGCTCCTTGCTCCTAGGCATCCGCCGTGCGCCCTTAGTAGCTTGCCTACTTTGGCGCGCTTCTCGATGACTCCAGTCCAGTTGTCAAAGTGGAAATCGTTGGGTCCGTTGCCCGTGCTGTGGGCGCCTCATCAGCCCAACCTTCAGCGCCCCGTGAGGCGCTGAAGGTTAGGTTTGGTGGAGGCGACCGGATTTGAACCGGTGACCCCCTGCGTGCAAAGCAGGTGCTCTCCCGCTGAGCTACGCCCCCACTGGTGGGCGCGATTGGATTCGAACCAATGACCTCACCCTTATCAGGGGTGCGCTCTAACCGGCTGAGCTACGCGCCCGTGGCGGTGGTTCCCTCAAAACCGAGCAGGTAGTGCTTTGCGTGCCGTAGAGAGTAGTTTCCGTTAAAGGAGGTGATCCAGCCGCACCTTCCGGTACGGCTACCTTGTTACGACTTAGTCCCCCTTACCAGCCACACCTTCGGCGGCTCCCTCCCGTGCGGGTTAGGCGACCGACTTCGGGTGCAGCCGACTCGGGTGACTTGACGGGCGGTGTGTACAAGGCCCGGGAACGTATTCACGGCGGTATGGCTGACCCGCCGTTACTAGCGATTCCGCGTTCACGCAGTCGAGTTGCAGACTGCGATCCCAACTGAGGGTGGTTTTTTGGGATTCGCTCCCGCTCGCGCGTTGGCTGCCCTTTGTACCACCCATTGTAGCATGTGTGACGCCCTGGACGTAACCGCCATGCTGACTTGACGTCGTCCCCACCTTCCTCCGTGTTGACCACGGCAGTCTCCTCAGAGTGCCCGGCATGACCCGCTGGCAACAGAGGACAGGGGTTGCGCTCGTTGCGGGACTTAACCCAACACCTCACGGCACGAGCTGACGACAGCCATGCAACCGGTGTCCACGGGTCGGTGGGTTTCCCCACCGAGGCGCCCTATTTCTAGGGCGTTTCTCGTGGATGTCAAGCCCAGGTAAGGTTCTTCGGTTTGTATCGAATTAATCCACATGCTCCACCGCTTGTGCGGGCCCCCGTCAATTCCTTTGAGTTTCAACCTTGCGGCCGTACTCCCCAGGCGGGGCGCTTAATGCGTTAGCTACGGCGCTGAGGGTTAATCCCCCAACACCTAGCGCCCATCGTTTAGGGCTGGGACTACAGGGGTATCTAATCCCTTTCGCTCCCCCAGCTTTCGCACCTCAGCGTCAGCAACGGGCCAGAGATCCGCCTTCGCCACTGGTGTTCCTCCCGATATCAATGCATTTCACCGCTACACCGGGAATTCCGATCTCCTCTCCCGTCCTCGAGCTTCGCAGTATCTGGTGCAGCCTCCCGGTTGAGCCGTGAGATTTCACACCAGACTTACGAAGCCGCCTACGTGCGCTTTACGCCCAGTAAATTCGGGCAACGCTCGCCCCCTACGTATTACCGCGGCTGCTGGCACGTAGTTAGCCGGGGCTTTTTCTGTGGGTACCGTCTGCGTTCGTCCCCACTAAAAGGAGTTTACACCCCGAAGGGCTTCGTCCTCCACGCGGCGTCGCTGGGTCAGGCTTGCGCCCATTGCCCAAAATTCCCGACTGCTGCCTCCCGTAGGAGTGGGGCCCGTGTCTCAGTGCCCCTCGGGCCGATCATCCTCTCAGACCGGCTACCCGTCGTCGGCTTGGTGAGCCGTTACCTCACCAACAACCTGATAGGCCGCGGGCCCATCCCGAAGCGGCTTGCGCCTTTAGATGCTTCAGCCGAAGCCAAAGCATCCACATCCGGTATTAGCCCGAGTTTCCCCGGGTTGTCCCAGTCTTCGGGGCAGGTTACCCACGTGTTACTCCGCCGTTCGCCGCTCTCGGCGCCCCGAAGGACGCCTACCGCTCGACTTGCATGTCTAAGGCACGCCGCCAGCGTTCGCCCTGAGCCAGGATCAAACTCTCCGTCAGAAAACGCGATTCCTGCTTACGCAGGCTCGTTTTCCAAGGTGACTGGCCTCGCAAAGCGTTCTTACCTGCCCGGTTTTCAAGGTTCAATCACCGCTTGCCGCCCTTGCAGCAAGCGCACACGCCAACACGCCTTACGGCATTTTGTCGGCGAGTCGGATTATACCACATCCCAGGCGCGTTTGTCAAGGGCATCGCCCTTCCGCACGCAGGTTCTGGGATCTCAAGGTATCGCTTCCGCCCCAAAGTCCCTTGCTCTGAGGCGGGCTATATATTACCATGCCCGCGACAGCGTTGTCAAGGGTTTAAGCCC
>NZ_JANSJA010000234.1:0-627 GCF_047462335.1 Synechococcus sp. H60.1 | reverse complement strand
GAAATTGGAAACACCTTGGCCAGGTCAGCATGGATCCCGCCCCATACCGGTGCAGTTCCCCCTTCGGGGGGATCCCTAGAAATTGGAAACAAGGTATGTGTGGAGTTGATAGAGGGTTTGCATAGTTGTGTTCCCCCTTCGGGGGGATCCCTAGAAATTGGAAACGGAGACGGGTGGGGTCTCTGGGCCGGCACAATTTCGTAGAGAGTTCCCCCTTCGGGGGGATCCCTAGAAATTGGAAACCTGTATCTTTTTAAACCAGCATCATAGTATTGGCAAGTTCCCCCTTCGGGGGGATCCCTAGAAATTGGAAACTGGAGGATTGAGGTAAACTCGATATCCTCAAGCAGGATATCGTAGTTCCCCCTTCGGGGGGATCCCTAGAAATTGGAAACAAGACTTACCGCAGGGAGGGTAAGGAGGACGAAGCGTTCCCCCTTCGGGGGGATCCCTAGAAATTGGAAACCGAGTTCATTCGCCTGGCCGGCATGGACTGGCAGGTGTTCCCCCTTCGGGGGGATCCCTAGAAATTGGAAACAAACCTGTAGGACGGGCTTGGTGCGATGCTCCAGTCGTAGGTTCCCCCTTCGGGGGGATCCCTAGAAATTAGAAACGCCTATGCCGAGC
>NZ_JANSJA010000233.1:0-632 GCF_047462335.1 Synechococcus sp. H60.1 | reverse complement strand
GGTAAGTCTTTTTTTGGAGTCATTCCTTGCTTTTTCAAGAAATTGTGTATCGTGAAAGTAATTACATTAATCGCTAAGCGTTCCCGCAACAGTTCTTGATACTGCTAAGGGTAGAAGTCTGGGTATTCTGCAATAATTGCCATCACTTCCTGTCGATGTTGTTCCAAAATACCCACTTGCTTCGCACCTACTTTCTTGGAGATTAATCCTGAGTTGGTTGGTACTGTCGCACCCAACGGTGTACTGTTCTTTTGGTCACCATGAACCGTTCGGCTACCTGGCGGATAGAGGTCTTACCTGCCAGATAAGCTGCCACGACCCTTTGCCGTAGATCCAAAGAATGGGTTGGCATTCCCTTCTCTCCTTCCTCTTAAAACCTGTACCCTATTTTAAATTAACAGGCTGTAAGCTGCTACAACTCTTTGCCGTAGATCCTAAAGAAGGGGCTGCATCCCCTTCTCTCCTTCTTTTTGAGACCTGTACCCTACTCTAAAGTGATTACCAAGCCCTTCGATGCCACCAGATTGGCGGCTCAGGTGGCCGAGACGGTGGGCTGGGATCCCTTAAATACAAGCTGAAATACAAGCTGAGGAAGAAAAAAGGCAGGGCTGAGTTGTCCCTGCCAAGAAGAT
>NZ_JANSJA010000232.1:0-4907 GCF_047462335.1 Synechococcus sp. H60.1 | reverse complement strand
CCCCCCCACCCCCCCCCCCCCCGCCCCGCTTTTTATTTTAAAAGCATTATAGGGCATACTGTGTTGGCTTTCGGTCTGGTGGCTCGGTTATTGTTATTAGCGCCAGAACCAATACCAACCCCCACATCAACGCCGGCACCCACTCTTACACCAGAGTCGACGCCCACTCTTGCACCACGTCGCCAGCCGCGCTTTCAACTCCGGCGTCCCCGTCCCACCTCAGAAGGGATCCCGGCTGAGGTCACACCTGCTGTGCCAACCCCACCGGCTGTAGTGGCCACGCCGAAACCAACACCTAGCCCCTTGCCTACGCCTGCTCCCACTCCAACACCTCAACCTGAGGCTACGCCTTTGCCGCGCATCACCCCTCTCCCGCTGCAGGAGCAACGCGTGCGCCAGCAGGGGTTGCGGCTTTTCCCCCCTGGGCTCCACAGCCCCTACTCGACGGATAACCTGTAGTACGCTGGCGGCTCGAAGGTTTGACTCCACAGGTAGTGTCTAAGGCTCAAAATTTGCCTTAATTTGCCCTAAACTTGGGAAAGCCAAGACGACGGCTTTTCCTTGGGATCTGCCTTGGCTGGTTTGGGGCTGAGGCTTATTGACAACTCTCTCTGAAATCAGCCTCAAAAGGTTGCAGAAATGGGCCAGCAGGCTGTTCGATGCCTTGCTGGGCCGGCCTCTCCGATGGGTTTCTACAGACAAAATAGGCATCTGTAGCGATGTAGAGTGTATCAAAAAACATGTTTTTTATCTCAGTGCAATCTGGTTAACGATTAAGAGAGCATGACCGATTTTACTTGCTTTTTTCGGATCCTATTGGTCTAAGTTTTGAGTAACGGAATCGCTTTATTTTCGTAACATCTACCCGTAGATCAGGGAGCCGACAGAGCCCAGAACTGAGGCACTGCTGGCAGTAGCTCACGGACAGGACTCAATAAATTTAGTGAATCAAATAGCCGCTGAAAGTCTGCATTTTAGGTTGCCAAAACCTTTACGGAAAGGCTTTTCTACTGGTATGAATAAGGTGCTGTTTGCAGCAAGGTCGGCTTCCTAGTGGGAAGAAAGCTTGACGCGACAGCAGAAGAGAAGATTCTGACAGGGCATCAACTTATGGTGTGGGGTTGGATATGTCGGAAAATCTTGAGCTGCAAGACGCAGTGGGGCGTTTCTTAAAAATCATTGGGCGCTACTCGTTGCTCACCGCCGAGGAAGAACTGCGTCTGGCCCACCAAGTGCAGCGGATGATGGCCCTTCTGGAGCAGCGGCGGCAGCACGAGTCGCTGGAGGATTGGAGCCAACGACTGGGGATCCCTTTAGAGGAGCTGCAGCAGATCCTGCGGCAGGGGGAAGCCGCCAAGAAGCGCATGGTGGAGTGCAACCTGCGCCTGGTGGTGTCGATTGCCAAGCGCTACCGCAACCGCGGTCTGCCCTTTCTGGATCTGATTCAGGAGGGCACCATCGGCCTCACTCGCGCCGTGGAAAAGTTCGATCCCACGCGGGGGTACAAGTTCTCCACCTACGCCACCTGGTGGATCCGGCAGAGCGTGAACCGCGGCATCCAAAACAAGGGGCGCCTGATCCGGCTGCCCGCCCACATGTACGAGAAGGTCTCCCAGGTGAAGCGGCGCTACCGCGAGCTGTCCGCCGAAAGGGGATCCCGGCCTGCCGCAGAGGAAGTTTTCGATTCGCTGGATATTGGCGACAACTACCGCGAACTGATCACCCGCCACATGGCCGAGATCCGATCCCTCAACGTCGGGGTGGGGGACGAGGACGGCACTGAGCTGCAGCACTTTATCCCTGACGAAGACAACGATCCGGTCGAACATCTGAACCGGGCTGCCCATTGCGAGGAGGTGCGCGCTCTGGTGGGCCAACTGAGCGAACGCGAGCAGCAGGTAATTGTGGCCCGCTATGGGCTGGATGGGTCGAAGGGCCTGACGTTGCGGGAGATCGGGGAGCACATCGGTCTTTCGCGGGAGCGAGTCCGGCAAATTGAGCGGCGGGCCCTGCGGAAATTGCGGCGGCTGCAGCAGGAATACTCCACCCCCAAGGCCGGCAGACAGCTCAACCCCCCAAGCTAACTGGAGCCTGCCCCTCTGTAGAAGGGCTTTTTTACCACTTCGGCGGGCCGGCGCTGGCCCCGAATCTCAATCTCCAGTCGGGATCCCACCTTGGCCCAAGTTGAATCCACATATCCCAGGCCAATGCCGTAGCCCAAGGTAGGAGAATGGCTGCCGCTGGTTACCCGCCCGATCGGCTCAGGGGAGTTGGGAGCGTAGATGGCATAGCCGCTGCGGGGAATGGCTCGATCCAATAGGCGAAACCCCACCAGGCGACGCGGGATCCCTTGCTCGCGTTGACGTTCGAGGGCCAGCTTGCCAATGTAGTCCCCTGGATTGTTGACCAACCAACCCAAGTCAGCTTCCAGGGGAGTCGTGCTCTCGTCCATGTCCTGGCCGTAGAGGCAAAAAGCAGCCTCTAGGCGCAGGGTATCGCGGCAGCCGAAGCCACAGGGCTGTACTCCTGCCTGCACCAGTTGCTCCCAGAGCCAGCAGCCCTCTGGGGGGCTAAGCAAGATCTCAAAGCCGTCTTCTCCGGTGTAGCCGGTGCGGGCCACAAAGACCCTTGCCCCTGAGGATCCCCCTTTTTGAGGAGCAAACTGTCCGTGTTGAAAGCGGCGCAAAGCCTTCAGGGATCCCGCCAAAAAAGGCTGAAGAACCTCTTCCGCTGCCGGCCCCTGCACCGCCAGCAACACCTGCGACTCGGTGTGATCCTGCAGTTCCAGCCCAGGGATCCCCTGCTGCTGCAGCCACTCCCTATCTTTGTGGCGGGTGGCCGCGTTGACGATCAGGCTCCAGTGCTCCAGCTCCCCTTCCGGTGGATGCCGGTAGAAGATGACATCGTCCACAATGCCCCCCAGCGGATTGAGCAAAACCGTGTAGCGAGCGGATCCTACTGGCAAGGCAGCCAGATCGCTGGGCACCAGCCGGCTGAGGTGGGATCCCAGCTCCGGCCCCCAGAGCTCGAACTTGCCCATGTGGGAGATGTCGAATACCCCCACCCGCTCCCGCACTGCCCGATGCTCGGCCACCACGCCCCGATACTGCAGGGGCATTTCCCAGCCGGCAAAGGAGACAAACCGCGCCCCCAGGGCTTGATGGAAGGGAAACAGGGGGGTGCGCTGCAGGGAAGTTGTGCCCATCAACGGATCTCTAAGAATCAAGGACTAGGATAAACGCACCGTCGCCGATTCTCCGAGCTTGTGCAGTGCCTTCTGTCCCCACCATGATCCGCAATTGACAAGCTGGAGCGATCCCTGCAGTTCTGCTGCGACGTTTTGGGAGGCAGCACCGTGAGGCCGTTGTCAGTTAGCCGATCCACCTACGGTTAATTGTCCCAACACGTTGATGTCGAAGGTGAAGTTAATCGTCACCGAGTTGCCCTCGTAGGCCTCAGGCAGGGGCAAAAACGGAGCTGCTCTCTGGATGGCTGTCAGCGCCGCGTCGTCGGTTTGTTGGCTGCCGGAAGTGCGGGCCAGGCGGATGCTCTGCAGCTCGCCCCCCCGACCCACCGTGAAGATTACCACCGTGCGGCGGGAAGTGCCAGTCTGCCCCGGGATCCAGTTTTGTTCCACCTTGCGCTGTAAAGCTGCCAGCCAAGGGCCCCAGTCCACATTCGCCCGCGCCGCCACACTGGGGGGGTTGGGAGCCGACTGGGTGGGGTTGGCCAAGCCGCTGGCTCCCTGGCCCTGGATCCCAGCCCCTTCACTGGCAGCAGAAGCGCTCAGGGGCGGCCCCAACTGGGAAGCATCGGAGGGCCGCTCGGCGAGGAGAACCTCCGGTTGGGGAGCCGGCGCAGCCGGCTGCAATTGGCTGAGATCCGAGGCCCGCTCGCTGGGCTGCACGGGTAGAGGCTCGGCAGTGGGGGGAGGCGTAGGAGCTGGCGGAGCAGGAGGAGCAGCCGCCACAGGCGGCAGGGTCTGGGTGGGAGTGGGTCGGGTGGCTGGGGTGGGCGGAGGTGGGGCTGCAGTTGGCGTTGCCGCAGGCCGAGGAGGAGCCGGAGGCGCAGTTGGCGTGGGGGGTGGGGTAGGTCTAGGAGTGGCCAGGGCAACTTCCGCCGGGGCAGGGGGTGGCACAGGGGCAGGCGGCTGCGGCCGTGGCGGCTGGGGTTGGGGCGGAGGCGGTGGGGGAGCTTCCTGTTGGGGGGCAGCCTGGGATTGGGGTGGGCTGCCCTGGGAAGGGGGTGCTTCTACCCGCTCGCCCCCATCGCGGGAATCCACTTCTGAAACCAGCTCTGCTTCTTCCGGCGGCTCGAGATCTTCTGGCTCCAGCAAGATAAACTCAATGGCCTCTTGTTCTGGCTCGCGAATAAGCCAAAACCGACTCCAGTAGAGCAAGGCCAGCAGCGCCAGCCCATGCAGCAGCAAGGACAGCGCCACCATCCAAAAAAAATGGCGCGCTTCCTCCTCACGGCGGCGCTGCTCAACCCAGATGCTGCTCATGGCCAAGATTGCCCCTTCTTACCAACCCCTCCACCCAGCGAGTTCTTTTGCTGCAAACTCAGCCAAAGGACTTCGCCCCCCTGACGTAAGCAGGCTACACGCTAGGTAGTGTTATAGCATCCGAGCGGTTGGGCTTCCTGCGCAAAGGCGTACCTTCGGCTGGGGAAGGGATCCCACCTTGTAGCAGCAGTTGTGAACAACTCCCGGCACTCATCTTCGTTGAGTCAACACAACATGGCTGACGCCACGCTGCGCGAACCGATAGCGTACGGGCTTCACGCTTCCCAGACTTGTTGGTACAGAGGTCTCAGCGTGCTGCCACCGTGCAACCCACGGCGGGAAACTCTCCAGAGATTGAACTTGTTCGCCTCACTTGTAGCACGAACGGCTTTCATCCCGACAC
>NZ_JANSJA010000231.1:0-633 GCF_047462335.1 Synechococcus sp. H60.1 | reverse complement strand
GGGTGGGCGTGGTCTTGTTCGGGGCGGTGCCGGCGGTGGAGCTGTTGCAGTTTGCTGCTTTAACCGACATCGTAGAGGGGCTGTTGCTGATTTCTGGGCGGGTGCTCATCGGCGCCTTGGTGTTCGGGATCGGCCTTTACTTGGCCAATTTGGCCCATTCCATGATCAAGAGCTTGGGCAACCCCTCTGCAGGCGTGCTGGCGCAGGCGGCGCGGGTGGCCATCTTGGTTTTCGTCGGCGCCATGGCCTTACAACAGATGGGTGTAGCCACCGACATTGTGGTGCTAGCTTTTGGCCTAGTGCTGGGCGCGATTGCCGTCGCGGTGGCTTTGGCTTTTGGTTTGGGAGGTCGCGATGTGGCTGCCGAGCAGATCCGGCAGTGGTTGAAGCGGGAGTGAAAAGGCCAAATCTGCTAGAGGAATTGCTCTTCCTACCCAAAGAGAGCAGCGCTTCTTAAGGAGTGGACATGCCACCCATCCGATGGCCCCCTCGAGGTTAACCCTGTTTTGCTTGCAAATGTACCCCGCCTGGCAAAACGCTCGGCGGGGTCTTGATTTAAAAGTTGAGACTTTTTGCTTTGGGTTTAAGCTGCCTCCGAAACTTTGGCCTCTTCTGGCGTTGCTTCCTGCACCA
>NZ_JANSJA010000230.1:0-4913 GCF_047462335.1 Synechococcus sp. H60.1 | reverse complement strand
AATGCGGCTGCTCCGAAGAACTCTATGACTCAAAAAGTCAGTCAACTGAGGAGACCGACCATGAGCAAGACCCCAACTGGCACCCCTGTTGTTCGTGTGCCAATCGTGGAGGCAACCCCCGAAAATGTGCGGCCCTTCGGCCAACTGCTAGGGGATGATGTGGCCTATCCCGGGTTGGGGATCCCCTTTTATCAGGGGCGCGTTTTAGAAGGGCAAAACATCGACTCCCAGTACACTGGCAAAGCCGTCATCCGCACTGCCAAGATCCTGCCCGGCTACCCGGCTGTGTTCTGGCTAGAGCGCCACCTGCGTATGACCCAGTTGTTTGTTGCCTTGGGACAGGAGCCATTCATCATGGTCATGGCTCCCCCCAACCACCCCAAAACCCTCCCCGACCTGGACAAAGTGCAAGCCCTGCGCTTCCCTGCCGGGCACGGGCTGCTGCTGCACCGCGGCACCTGGCACGATTTCCCCATCGCCGGCGAGCGCCCCGTTGTTGTGCTGACTGCCAACTCCGAAGAAGTGGTAGAGGCCCTGGCCAACATGACGACGGCCCAGGAAATGGATCAGGGGGACGTGCTTAAAATTTCCCTGCCCCAGCGGCTGAACGCCGAGATCCATTTGCAGCTGCTCTAAGCCCATGGGCGGATCCCTGACGGCAACCCTCCCCCTGACTCTTTCGGCGCGGAAGCCTTCGGGTAGTTTGTAGAATACCCAAACCTCAGCATTAAAAATCGGCAAAAATTGGCGGTTGGTCTGCCAGGCCCTAATTGGGAGGGGTGAGTATTATCGAATACTCTGAAAAGAAAACGCAAGGTTAGCTTTTAGGCAAGCGCAAGCTCGGCTCCGACCGAAGCGCGCTGGGAGCAACAGTTTGCCCTAATTTGGGATCTATCTACTAGGTGTTCGGGAATACATACCCTTCGATAGGAATCTCGCTTGTACAAAAGAGGAAGCTTAACTGCAAAAGAAGATTCATAGGCAAAGTACGAAACATGAAAGCGCCCAAATTATCCGGATGAGGCTCTTTTTGGGGGCCGCATCCGCCTAGAAGATCCACAAACGTCTTCACCGTTGGCATCGGAGGAGAGTTGCCTTATATTAAATCAGCTAGCATGCTCGATATTTGCCAGAATTAAGCTATCTTGAGGGCTGACATGCCATCCAGCAATTGGTCAGACTTCCATCCCCCCAATCCTGGGCAGGGTTTGGAGCAAGCCCAGTCAACGCCTTCCCCCTGGAGTGAGCGCTACGTGGGGGAGGACTCTCAGGTCGAGTACGAGAGAAACGGAGCCCAGACCAAGGCGGCGAATCATCCAGAGGGGAACATGCCGAGCAATGCCGCGAAAATTAAGGTGGTGGGCGTGGGGGGTGGAGGTGGCAACGCGGTCAGTCGGATGGCGGCCAGCAACCTCAAGGGCGTCGAGTTTTGGAGCATCAATACGGATGCTCAGGCCCTCGCTCAATCCTCAACATCGACGGTGAACCGCCTGCAAATCGGGCAAAAGTTAACCCGAGGGTTGGGGGCAGGCGGCAACCCGGCCATTGGTCAGAAAGCTGCCGAAGAGTCCAGTGAAGAAATTGCGGCCATTCTCAAGGGGGCGGATCTGGTCTTTATTGCCGCTGGCATGGGCGGGGGCACAGGGACAGGGGGAGCGCCTGTGGTTGCCCAGATTGCCAAGGCCAGCGGTGCCCTAACCGTAGGAGTCGTAACGCGGCCTTTTTCTTTTGAGGGCAAGCGGCGCGCCAAGCAGGCCGAAGAGGGGATCCAAGCACTGCAGGAGGCAGTGGATACCCTGATTGTGATCCCCAACGACAAGTTGCTCTCGGTGATCTCCGAGCAAACCCCTGTCCACGAGGCCTTTCGCGTCGCGGACGATGTCTTGCGCCAGGGGGTGCAGGGCATCTCGGATATCATCCTCATCCCTGGCATGATCAACGTGGATTTTGCCGATGTGCGCAGCGTGATGGCCGATGCTGGCACTGCCCTGATGGGCATTGGCATGGGATCCGGCAAGTCCCGCGCCCGCGAAGCCGCCATTACCGCCGTGTCTTCGCCCCTTCTGGAAACTTCCATCGAAGGGGCCAAGGGCGTGCTCTTCAACATCACCGGCGGGCTGGATCTGTCGTTGCACGAGGTCACGGTAGCGGCTGAGATCATCGCCGAGGCTGTGGATCCGGAGGCCAACATCATCTTCGGCACCGTGCAAGACGAGCGTATGCAAGGGGAGGTGCGCATCACCGTCATCGCCACCGGTTTCGACCGATCGCGGACGGCACCCAGTGCTTTCGCAGCCAAAACCGCTGTTGCCAACCCCAACAAGGTGGGGACGCGCAAGCCCACCTTTCCTAGCCCTGAGCCATCGCCTCGGCAGCCCCCTGAGCCTGAGCCCCCTGCTTCCGGGGGCTTGGACATTCCCGAGTTTTTGCGCCGCCGCCGCCCTCCTTCGTAGGGTAGAGTGGGGGGATGCGGCTATCCTGGTGCCGGTTGCTGAGAGTGGGGAGTGCTTTGGGGTTAAGCCATGAACATTGTTGTCTTGGCAGGGGGTCGTTCGGCAGAACGGCAGATCTCTTGGGTCACGGGCAAAGCCTGTAAGCGGGCGCTGGAGGATCTGGGGCATCGGGTAAAGCTGATCGACCCCGAGGAGGATCTGCCGCTGCGCCTTTGGCAGGAGCGGCAGGCCGGCTGCGAGTTCGTTTGGATTGCCCTGCACGGCCCCGGCGGTGAGGATGGAGTGGTGCAGGGGATGCTGGAGTGGCTAGGCCTGCCCTACCAGGGATCCGGGCCGTTGGCCAGTGCCCTAGCCATGGACAAGCTGGTCTCCAAGCAGATCTTTCGCGCCGAAGGGATCCCCACCCCTGAGTGGCTGGTCTGGGATGAAGCGCAGCCGCTCTCCTGGGCCGAGTGCGTGGCGCACTTGGGATCCCCGCTGGTAGTGAAGCCCAGCAACAGCGGCTCGACGGTGGGGATCAGCATTGCGCGGGATGAGATGTCGTTGGCTCAGGGGCTGGCGCTGGCCCGATCGGTCTCGTCGCGGGTTTTCCTGGAGCGCTACATTCCCGGCAAAGAGATCACCCTCTCCATCCTCTCCGGCCAGGTTTTCCCGGCCATTGAGATCATCCCCGCTCAGGGGGATTTTTACGATTACGAAGCCAAGTATGCCCCCGGCGGCTCGCGGCATTTGATCCCTTGTTCCCTCAGCGCGGCAGGGTTGGCCCGCTGCGAGGCGGCAGGGCTAAGGGCCTATCAGGTGTTGGGATGTGAGGGCCTGGCACGGGTGGATCTGCGGGTGGATGCCGACGAGAACCCCTGGGTGCTGGAGGTGAACACCCTGCCCGGCATGACCCCTACTTCGCTTTGCCCTGATGCGGCGGCAGCTCTGGGCTGGACGTTTACGGAGCTGGTGGAGCGGATGCTGCAGGATGCCCTGCAAAGGGCAGCTTCGACTCGCCCAGCCCCGTCTGGATCCGGGTCTTCACCACAGCCGGCTTGATCCCCAGCCAGACTGCTTTCTAGAGAAAGAAAAGGAGCAAGACCGCCACCGCCATCCCGACCATCAGCACTGCCGGCCACAGCCAGGCAATACGGGATCTGCCCTTGCCAGCAGCTTTCTTGTCGAGAGCCTTTTCTCTGGGCTCAGGCTTGGGGGCTGGCGGAATCGGGAGCAGCCAGCGTCAGATCCTGCAGCAGCCGATGGCTTTGTTTTTCCAGCACGAGCGTGGTTTCCTCAGCGCCCAAGAGAGGATCCCGCAGTGGCTCGGTTTGCTGCCACTCGTATTCGGAATGCCCCAACGCCTCCAGCCCGGCTCGCACCTGTTGGGTGAGATGGGGGTGGTTGAGCTGCGTTTGCGGGGAGCGGTTGAGGAGAACGTGCAAATGGCCCTGGCGACGTTTGACAGCAATTTTGACAGGGACAGCCAAGCTGGCCTGCAACGCCTGGGCAATCTCAGCTTCCGTCATCAAGTTTTATCCCGCTGTAGGCATCTAATACAGCCGTGGAATAGGGGTTGGAAGTGGGAGCAACGGCTTCAAGGTAGAATGTATCCGCATCTCCGGGGAGACATCGGCTTGCCAAGAAGTGATTCCCCGGCGGATCCCGGCATACAACTGGCAGTCTTATGCAGGAAAAAACCATCGTCCGCAACTATTTCAACACGGTCGGCTTCGAGCGCTGGCGCCGCATTTACGGCAACGAGGAAGTCAATTTCGTCCAAAAAGATATTCGACTGGGCCATGCCCGCACGGTCGAGACGGTGTTGCAATGGCTGGGGGATCCCTCCGGTTTGCGCATTTGCGATGCCGGCTGCGGGGTGGGCAGCCTTAGCTTGCCTTTGGCCGCCCGCGGGGCGCAGGTATTTGCCAGCGACATTTCCGAACAAATGATTAACGAAGCGCGTCGCCGCCAACAGATGGAGCTGGGATCCACAGACAACCCCCAGTTTCAGGTTTTGGATTTGGAGGAACTGACAGGGGAGTACGATGTCGTCGTCTGCCTGGATGTGATGATCCACTATCCCGAAGCCGACGCCCTGCGCATGCTCAGGCACCTGACCGGACTGGCCAAGTCTCGTCTGCTCTTCAGCTTTGCTCCCAAAACTCCCTGGCTGACGCTGCTGAAGAAAGTGGGGGAGTTTTTCCCCGGCCCCAGCAAGACCACCCGCGCCTATCAGCACCGCGAGGCGACGCTGGTGAGCCACCTTACTGAGTGGGGCTGGAAAGTGCAACAACGGCAAACCATTCAAAGCCGCTTCTACTTTGCCTGGCTGCTCGATCTGGTGCGCTGAAGCCGCCGCCCAGTTACAGTCGTTTCCAATGGCAATGAAACCGTTCGTTGCCTCGATCCCTAACTCCCCTCTCCCTGAGGGAGAGGGGCTGGGGGTGGTCGCGTGAGCGGCGCGGAGCGCTTGGGCTG
>NZ_JANSJA010000229.1:0-636 GCF_047462335.1 Synechococcus sp. H60.1 | reverse complement strand
GACAAGCGCAGCATGACAAAGTTGGGATCCGGAGCGTAGCGCTTGGTGTAGCTAATCAAAGCCTGAGCAGTGGATAGAGTGTCGTCTTGAACAGGGGGCAGCAGTGGTTTGCCGTCGATGAGGATGGCCTTAATCCGGTCTGAAATCGCCTTGAGGTCGGTGATGGAACGGGTCAGAAACAAAACAAAGTAGGGGCTTTTGGGAAAGGCTTTGATGACAACCCGCAACGCCGGAGTACCTGCCAAAAGGTAGTCCGCCTCTTGGCCGGGGCTAACGGTTTGACAAAGGCGGCTATTGGCCTGCAACAAGTCGCCGGCGTAGGTGCCTAAACGTTCTAGGGCTTGCTCCTCTTGGGAGTCGCTGGCATAGGTTACTTTGGCTACTGTGGCACCGTCAGTGACCCGCCCTATCAAGACGGCAATGAGGCCAGGGAGTCCAGCAATATGCTGCTCAATTACACTTTGCAGGGTGCGGACAGCCATGCTCTCCTCTGAGGTTAAGACTAGGTTATCCCCTTATTGTAGCGATTAGGAAGCCTAACCTACGAATGTTTACTGATGTTAACGAAGCTCCCCGAGGAGGCTCAGCCCTCGCGCCACGGATCCCAGTTCTCATGAAATTTGCCTTCCAGAATGG
>NZ_JANSJA010000228.1:0-4969 GCF_047462335.1 Synechococcus sp. H60.1 | reverse complement strand
GCTTAGCGGTCGGAGCCGGGTAGTTTACTGGTTTCTCCCTGAACCACCTAGGGAACTCTGTTCGCTTGCGCGAGCAGCGATAGCACCTACCGTTGGGGCCTACGGCCCGCTAACGCGAGGGGGTCTTCCCAGTCGGTTGCTCAAGCGCTCGGCGCCGCTAGCCCTCACCCCCGGCCCCTCTCCCAAAAGGAGAGGGGAGTTTGGGATCAAGGCGGCAGGCAGTCTCATTGCGGTTGGAATGGCCATAGGAGGGATGGCAAAGAAACCCGCTCCCCGCCCCAGACAAGGCCAAAGCATCCTATACTGTTGCGTCGGTAAAAATAAGCGGGAAGCTGCTGCCTATGTCTGAACTTCTCCCCTTGCCTTCGCTCCACAACCAGGTGGCAGTGGTCACCGGAGCCAGCCGCGGCATTGGCCGGGCCGTTGCCTTGCATCTGGGGGCGATTGGCGCCAAGGTGGTCGTCAACTACGCCCGCTCCGCCGCCGAGGCTGAGTCGTTGGTGCAGGAGATCGCCGCTCTGGGGGGCGAAGGGATGGCTGTGGCCGCCGATGTCTCCCAGCCGTCGGCGGTGGAACAACTCTTTGAGCAGGTGATGGAGCGCTGGGGGCGGGTGGACGTGCTGGTGAACAATGCCGGCATGGCCCGCGACACCCTACTGCTACGCATGAAGCCGGAAGATTGGCAGGCGGTGCTGGATCTCAACCTCACGGGGGTCTTCCTCTGCCTGAAGGCAGCCGCCAAGATCATGGTCAAGCAGCGGCAGGGGCGGATCATCAACATCACCTCGGTGGTGGGCCTGGTAGGCAATCCCGGCCAGGCCAACTACAGCGCCGCCAAAGCAGGGGTGATTGGTCTGACGAAGACAGCAGCCCGCGAGCTGGCCAGCCGCAACATCACCGTCAACGCCGTTGCCCCCGGCTTTATCACCACCCAGATGACCGAGAAGTTGGATCCCGGCCCCATCCTGGCCCAGATCCCTCTAGGGAGACTGGGATCCCCAGCGGAAGTGGCGGGGCTGGTGCGCTTTTTGGCGGCCGACCCGGCGGCAGCCTACATCACCGGGCAGGTTTTCGCCATCGACGGCGGCATGGTGATGAGCTGATCCTTCTACCAGGCCAGGGCCAACCCATCGGCACGGGGTTCGGAAGCCCCGATCAGGTGATCCCCATCGCGAAAGATGATCTGTCCCCGGCCAAAAAGGCCGTAGTCCTCTTCTGCAGCTACCACCTGCACCGCGTGGCCCCGCGCAGCAAGCTCTCCCACCACCTGAGGGGGGGCCGTGCTCTCCAGCGCCACCTGCGGGATCCCTTGGTCGAGAAGCACTCGCCAGCGGGGCGCATCCAGAGCCGCTTGGGGGTTCAGGCCGTAATCCACCAGATTCACCACCACCTGCACATGGCCTTGGGGCTGCATCGTCCCTCCCATGACGCCAAAAGGGCCGAGAGGGATCCCATCTTTGGAAAGAAAGGCGGGGATGATCGTGTGGTAGGGGCGCTTGCGCGGGCCCACCTGGTTGGGATGACCGGGTTCCAAGGTAAATCCGGTGCCGCGATTGTGGAGGGCAATCCCTGTCCCTGGAACCAGCAGGCCGCTGCCGAAGCCGTCGAAGTTGGATTGGATCAAAGACACCATCAGGTCGCCATCAGCTGTGGCCAAGTAAACCGTTCCCCCCTGAGGTAGCCCTGGCTGAGCCAAGGGGATGGCCCTAGAACCGATCAACAGCTGCCGTTGCTGGGCATAACGTTTATCCAGCATTTGGGCGGGACTCACCCGCAGATAGTCGGGATCCGCTACCTGTCGGCTCACATCGGCAAAAGCCAGCTTCATCGCCTCAATCTGCAGGTGATAGCGCTCGCCGGCCTCGTAGGGGATCCGACCCAGCTCAAAACCCTCCAAAAGGTTGAGGGCCATCAGGGCGGCAATGCCCTGGCCATTGGGGGGGATCTCCCAGACGGTGTAGCCGCGGTAATCGGTATGGATGGGTTCTACCCAGTCGGCCCGATGTTCTGCCAAGTCGGCGCGGGACAGGAGACCGCCAGTGGTATCCGAAAAAGCCAGCAGCTTCTCCGCCAGCTCCCCCCGGTAAAAACTCTCGCCGCCACTATGGGCAATCTCTGCCAGGGTTTGTGCATGCAGAGGGCTGCTCCAGCGCTCCCCCGCCCGTGGAGCACGCCCCTGGGGGAAAAAAACGGCTTTGAAGGCCTCGTGGCGGGGATCCGGCAGCGGCAAATAGGTGGCCTCCGCCGCCTGCCACAGTTGGGCAATCCGGGGAGAAACCGGAAACCCCTCGCAGGCCAAGCGAAGGGCGGGCCCAAACAGGCGCTCGAAGGGCAGCCGTCCCCAGCGCCGGTGCAAGGCTTGCCAAGCCGAAACAGCCCCCGGCACCGTTACTGCCAACCAATCGTAAGCGGGAATCTGGCCGACACAGCGCTCCGGCGTCAGGGCAGCTGGGCTGCGACCGGAAGCATTCAAGCCGTACAGCCGGCCCTTCTCCCCTCCCTCCCACACCAGCGCAAAAGCATCGCCACCAATGCCATTGGAAGTCGGCTCCACCACCGTCAAAGCCACCGCCATCGCCACGGCTGCATCCACGGCATTGCCGCCGGCCCAGAACATCTCCATACCCGCCATTGCTGCCAGCGGTTGGCTGGTGGCCACGGCTCCCCGTTTGCCCATCACCACCCGTCGCCGCGAGGCAAATGGATAGCGATCCAGGGCCTGCCGTAAAAAAACCGGTGCTGGAGAGAGAGGATCCTGCATGGGTCTGTGCTCCCTATACAGGCAAGCTCAGAAGTGCTGCCAACTCGGCAAAGCTGTCCACCACGGCGTCGGCCCCCGCCCGGCGCAGTTCCTCGGCAGTGAAAGCAGTGGTGAGGCCAACTGCCAAGCAGCCGGCCCCCTTGGCGGCGCGGATCCCGTGGGTGGAGTCTTCGACCACCAAACACCGGCTGGGATCCAAGCCCACCTTGGCAGCCGTTTTCAAATAGGGCTCGGGGTCGGGCTTGGCCCGCCGAATATCTTCGGCAGTAACCACGGCGTCGAACCAGCGGTGCAGGTTAAAGCGCTGGAAAATCTGCTCTTGATCCCGACGGGTGGCCGAGGTGGTGAGGGCGAGAGCCGAGAAGCGGCGGCGGCTAGCCGCCAAAAACTCCAGGACCCCTGGCACCAGCGGCACCTCTCCCAGTAGTTCTCCAAAAGCCTTGGCCTTTTCCTCGATCAAACGCTGCACCAGCAGGGATCGTTCTACGGGCGGGGTGTCCGTCAGGTGTTCTACGAGATACTCGAACATGTCCTGGTCGGTGCGCCCCTTAAACTGCAGGGAGATGGGAGCCAGATCCAGAGAGATCTGACAGCGCTGCAGGGCGATGACTCCGGCGCGGGCGTGGATCGGCTCCGAATCCACGATTACCCCGTCCATATCCAAAAGCAAGCCGGCAGTCGCGTCAGCGGCGCGGAGCGCTTCGGGTTGCATAGACAGTTGGGCAAGCGCGGGACAGGGATCCCCTTAGCAACAAGGCTGCTCTGTCGCCATCCCCCAGCCACAAAAGCGGCTGGTAACCTGCCAGATGGGATCCAACACATCGGTGAGGGCGTGGTCGCTCTCTACAGATACCAGTTGCGCCCAAGGACGACGGGCCACGTAGTCGCGGCTGGCCTGGATAGGAATGATCTCGTCCCGGATCCCATGCACAACCAGGGTGGGCACAGGCCGGCGCAACGCCCCATCCGGGTAGTGTTGGGCATCGGTGACAAAGCCGTACTCCAACAGCAGTGGACGGCCTTCTCCGTAGTGAAATACCGGCATTTGCCCAGTGCGTTGCCAGCTTTCCACCGCCTCCGCCCCCAGCCGCGGCAGCCAATGGCCCAGAAAGCCAAAGGCCGGTGCCAAGAGCACCAGACGCTGCACGCAGGGTTGCTGCTCGGCCACCCAGGCGGCCACCAGTCCCCCCAAGCTAGAACCAATAAGGGTAACGGGAGGATGGCCCATTTGCGCCAACTGCTCAGAAACCTGCCGGATCTGGCGGGTCAAGGTAAGCTGGGCAAAGTTGCCCTGGTTGAGATCGGGCACCTGCAGAGAGATCCCAAGCTGCTGCAGCCGCTGCCGGAAAAAAGTAGCCTTGGCCGATTGGGGCCCAGAGCCGAATCCGTGCAAGTAGATGACCGCCACGATGACAGGGATCCCTAGGGGCCTGTGGCTGCCGAGAGCCAGCCTGCCCCCAACACCACGCTGATGGAGAGGAAGAGGGTGGCTACCGTCCAGGTGATGCGGTTGAGGTTCTGCTCGGCGCTTTTGGAGCTGGAGAACAATTGAGCTTGGCCGCCGATGCCCGCCAGCCCATCCCCTTTGGGGCTATGCAACAACACCAGTATCACCAGCAAAACGGCCGAGGCAGACCAAAGGAACTCAAAGAAGGCTTCCATCGCAGAGGATCCCAGTAGGGCACGTTGCTGAAGCTATTATCGCCTGTATCTCCACCCTGGCACACCCTGCGCTCCCCTTCCAAAACCCACTAGATTGGAGTTTCAGCGTGGGCCAGGGAGATCTCTCACTGCCAGCCCTTTCCTCTCTGGGGGAGGAGCAGGCCGTTATCTGGCTAAGCCTAACCCTGTTTTGACACTCCCCCGACTAAAGTCGGAGGATTCTTACGCAGTCCACAAGCAGGCTCGTAAAGGCGCTGTCAAGACGCCCCTACCCACTTCCCTAGGGTAAAGCCCTAAGGTTCTGCTTACTTTGCTAAGCAACGCCCCCACGCTCTGCACTGCTCAGGTTTTCCACCGTAGCAGGTGCTTGCTAAGGCCTCCGGCCCGCTGGCGCGAAGGGAGAGCAACTTAAGTTGCTGGCGGGCTTCTCCGCCCCGCACTTTAGTGTGGGACTACCAAGCTATCCCCTGTGCCCTGGGTGAGATCTCTTCCGCCGCCTCTAAGCGGAGCCGTCGCATGGCTGTTGCTGGCCTTGCTGTTGTGGAC
>NZ_JANSJA010000227.1:2303-5000 GCF_047462335.1 Synechococcus sp. H60.1 | reverse complement strand
AAGCCCACTCCGTACCGCTTAGCGGTCGGAGCCGGGTAGTTTACATTTCTCACTCTGGCAGGGCTTGGGAGCAACTGACGGCTGCACGAATAGCTGGACATCCTAAACCCTTTGCGGCTACAAGTCGGCGTGGGCCAGTTGGCAACTCTGCTCCTGCCTAATTGGTGAACATATTTTTCCAGTCGGTGGTGAGAACCTCGTGGCCAAATGTCCACCCGGCCAGGAGCAAGGGCAAGGCTAAGCCCAGGAAGCCGAAGAAACCGATGACCTGAGCAATTTGCCGCTGCGCCCTTTTCCTTTTCGGGTCGGGGATGTTATTAGCAGCTACTGTGAGCTTTGAACAAAAGGCCACCACCACCGCCCCCACTGGTCCCAAAACTAGCGATGGCCACAACCACTCCGCTACCTGCGCATACTCGTAGGCCCGGGTGAACGGCATGATGACAAAACAGGCCAGCTCCAGGATTCCCCAGGTGAAGAGGGCCAACTGGATATCTTTGCGAAAGACTTCGTTGGGATCGTACATAGGCTTCTGGGATAAACCGGCATGCAACTTTAAGGTTTGGCCTGCAAGTGAAGAAGTGGCAAGGTTTTTGAATGGGCTTCCCTCTGCGGGCAAGAAGCTGCTGCGCGAGTCCCTTTTACCTTACCCTTTCCCTTTCCTCCGGACAACCCAGTAGAATAATGCTTGAGATGTTTAGGTTAGCCTTCCTTGATTTACCCAGAGAAAGGGGGTTCCAGAAAGGCCAAGCTCCTGGTGCAATCCGATGTGCAATGTAAAAACCTTAAGTTGTCTGTTGTAGTCTGGGCGGGCTGTCTGGGTTTGCTGTCCTCTCCAGCCCCGGCGCAAAATGCATTTGCCCTACTGTCAGGGCTTTTCTGCAACTCTGCCTCGTGCTGACTATGAGAGCGCCAAGCCGCTATGTCACGCATTCTCATCATCGATGACGATCCCAGCATTTGTACGCTGCTCAAGCGGTATTTGCAGCGGCAAGGGTACGCAGTTGAGGCGGCCGTGACCGGCGCCGAGGGCTTACGACAGTTGCGCACTTTTCAGCCAGGCTTGGTGATTTTGGATTTGAATTTGCCGGATGTGAGCGGTTACGACCTCTGCCAGCAGATGCAAAAAGAGACCGGCGTTTATGTGTTGATGTTAACCAGCCGAGTGAATCCTGCCGACAAGCTGCAAGGATTTCAGCTAGGTGCAGATGACTACCTGACCAAACCCTTCAGCCTGCCGGAGTTACAGGCGCGGGTACAGGCCATCCTGCGCCGAGGGCGGAGGAGAACGGAAACAGGCAGCGCGCCGGTTTTGACCTTTCCCTCTTTGGTGATCGACCCAACCACCCGAGAAGTCACCCGTGACCGGCGCCCAATTCACCTGACAGCTTTGGAGTTTGACCTGCTCTACGCCATGGCCCGACACCCAGGGCGGGTCTGGCGACGGGCTGAGCTGATTCAAGAGGTGTGGGATTTCAACCACGAGGCAGATGAACGGGTGGTCGATGTCCACATCGGCCAAATTCGCAAGAAGTTAGAAACCGATACCAGCCAACCGGAGCTGATCCGCACCGTGCGCGGCGTTGGCTACAAGTTCGAGCCCCCCACTCCCAAAGAGGGGTGGGGAGAGGAAAAACCGTAACCTCCCTCTTTCAAAGGGAGAGAGCGCGCTAATCCAGGCGACGGCCTGTCAGACGCACAAAAATGTCTTCTAAGTTGGCAGGGCGCACCATCAGGCCAGTTTTGTCGGGTTCGGCTTCCAACTGCCGCTGAGCCTCCGCCAAGCTAGGGAAAAAGGTGTAGCTCACCTCCTGTCCGGGGCGGGAGCGCACCAGCAGAGCTTCCCCGTACTTCGCCCGCAACTGGTCGGTGCTGCCCAGCTCGATCAACTTCCCGCCGTCCATGATGCCAATGCGGTCGCACAGCTCCTCGGCCTCCTCCATGTAGTGGGTTGTAATCAGCAAGGTCATGCCCTGCCGATTCAGATCCCGTAGGATCTCCCACAACAGGCGTCGCGCCTGGGGATCCAACCCAACGGTCGGCTCGTCCAAAAACAAAATTTGCGGCCGGTGCAACAGTGCCCTGGCCACTTGCAAGCGCCGCTTCATGCCGCCGGAGAGGGTCTTCACCTTGTCGTGCCGCCGGTCGGCCAGCTTCACGTACTCCAGCCACTCGTCGATGCGCCGCTGCCGCTCCGGGTTGGGAATGTGGTGCATGCGCCCATGAAACTCCAGATTTTCCCAAACCGTCAGCTCTGCTTCTAGGGTGATGGGCTGCAACACCACCCCAATCTGCCGCCGCACCGCCAAGGGATCCCGCACCACGTCGTAGCCCCCCACATAGATGGATCCCTGGCTGGGACGGGTGAGACTGGTGAGCATGCGGATGGTGGTGGACTTCCCAGCCCCGTTGGGCCCCAGCAGAGCAAACACCTCCCCCTGTAGGATCCGCAGGCTCAAGTCCTGCACGGCCACCTGCTGCCCAAAGCGCTTCCACACCCCCTGCATTTCCACTGCTGCCGGCTGGGTCTGAGGCAGGGCCGGGGCCATCGAAAGAGCGGTTACAGTCGGCTCCATCTGCGGGTGTAAAGAAATCTTTCTTCTCCAGCATACGTCAGTTGAGCCACAGGTCTTACTGGGGATCCCTGCTGCGTTATCTCTCGAGCTCTTCCGTGGCTGTGATCCCATCCTCTGTCAA
>NZ_JANSJA010000227.1:0-2203 GCF_047462335.1 Synechococcus sp. H60.1 | reverse complement strand
AAAAAATGCAGAGCAAAGACCGATTTGACCAAATTGACTTCCGCCTGGATCGCCTAGTTGGTGCCGTGCTGACCCTAGCCGAGAGCGTCAGCTCCATCAAAGACGACTTGTCTTATTTGAAGGACATTGCTCAGCAACAGGTGCTGATGACCCAGGAGCAAACTGCCTGGCTGGGAGAGCTGAAGGCCGTTTGCCAGCAGCAGGCGGAGACGGGTCGCCGCCAAGCGGAAACAGTTGACCGCCTCATCGCCCATCTTTTGTCAGCTCAGGATCCCAGGTCGTAAGGGATCCCCAAAAGGCGTGCCAAAATGGCAGCAGAGCTGAGGTCGTCCGCCGTTGGAGTTTCAGGTTGCAGCAGCCCAGCAGGGTTCTATTGACGCAGAAGAGTTGCTGGCCTTTTTTCGCTGTCGGCGCCTGCCCTACCTAGATCGGTTTGGGCCTCAAGAAGCCAAGCTGCCGCCGGAAAGCCTGCTGGAGCAATGGCGCCGGGATCGCCAAGCTTTACAAGCTGCTGTGCTGGAGCAATTCCCCGGCGAACAGGTCGCGCCGGGTAATGAAGCCCTTTTGGCAGCCATGGCAGCAGGGACAGAGCGGATCTACGGCGGACAGGTCGTAGCAGAGCTCTTCTGGGAAGTGGATCCCGAGGGAGTTGCTGAGGCAGAGCCTGCCGGCTCTGCAGTTGCCCTTGCCCCTTCCCCTGAGACAGAGGTTGCGCTCCCTGAAGAGGACTCCACCGACAAGACACCCTCCAACTCTGGACTGCCGCCTGCGGCTCTTCCAGAGTTTCGTTCCCTTTGGGTAAGCAGCTCCCTGGATCTCCTGATTCGGGATTCCGCCCTTCGCAGCCAAGGCCGGCCCGCCTACCTGCCGGTTCACATTCGCATTGGCAAGCGACCCAAGCCGGAGTACGAATTGTTGCTGGCGCTGCAGGCCGAATTGCTGGGATCCCTGCAGGGGCAGGTGCCCAAACGCGGCTTTTTGATTCTAAAAGATGGGAAGTGGCACCCTGTCCACCTCAGCCGACGCCGCGTCCAGGTGCGCCGCCTGCTGCAAGACTATCTGCGCTCCCTCGACCAGCCGGAGCCGCCCCAGGTGTTGATGGCCCGCAGCCGCTGTCATCTTTGCCACTGGCGGGAGCACTGTCGGCAGTTGAATGCCGTTGCCCAACCCCTCAGCCTGCTACCGGGTGTAACCGGATCCCGCTATCCCCTTTTGCAAGAGGCAGGGATCAACTCGATTGAGGCCTTAGCCAACGCCCGCCTGGAGATGCTCCAGGCCATCCCCAAGCTGGGAGCCGGCGTGGCCCTGCAACTGCAGCTTCAAGCCCGTGCCACCCTCAGCCGCAAGCCCCTTTGGCTGCAATCGCCGCCGCAAGCTCTGCCAACAGCGCCCGTGGAGCTGTACTTCGATATCGAGGCGGATCCCCGTCACAACGTCGCTTACCTGTTGGGCTTGCTGGTGGTGCAACAAGCCGAGGGGGAAAAGCTGGTGAGCTACCACAGTTGCCTGGCTGTCGAGCCCCAGGAAGAAGGGCAAGCTTGGAAACAATTTTTGCACCTGGTTCAACGCTACCCTGAAGCGCCCATCTACCATTTCCATGGCTTTGAAGTGCAGACCTGTCAGCGGCTGGGGGAGCGATACCCTACGGATTCGCGGCAGGTGCGGCAATTGTTGCAGCGCTTCGTAGATTTACACGCCTGGATCCAACGCTCGGTGGTGCTGCCCATTGAAAGCTATTCCCTGAAAAACATTGCCCGCTGGCTGGGGTTCGAGTGGCGGTTGCCCAATGCCAATGGAGCCCAGTCCATCTACTGGTACAGCCAATGGCTGGAAACTCGAGATCGCCGCTATTTGGAGCAGTCGCTCATCTACAACGAGGACGACTGCCGGGCCACCCATTGGCTCAAAAACTGGCTAAGCCAAAGTGCAGTTCTCGCCCCTGTCGAGGGCCGAAGCTTCGATTAGAATCGGGTGAGACTAGCGGATTGGCCAGAGGGATCCCATGCGGCTGAAATCTCACGAATCCCCCCGCCGCCAGGGCAGGAACTATCGTGGTCGTGGGGGAACGGCACGGAAGCGCCAGATTAACAAACGTAATCGCGCCTTGCTACAGCGATTGCAACAGAAGGAGCAGGGGCTCAGCTCTCGATCTTCTTGGCAGGGACAACTCAGCCCTGCCTTTTTTCTTCCTCAGCTTGTATTT
>NZ_JANSJA010000226.1:0-643 GCF_047462335.1 Synechococcus sp. H60.1 | reverse complement strand
CATCCACCGCGGCACCTGGCGCTCCATTGCCCAAACGGCCTACCGCACTGCTGCCCTTGTCCTGAGGGATCCCTGGGAAGCCCAGTGTGAGACCACGGGCCTGCGGCTGGGATATGTGTTCGAGAAGATGGCAGAGCTGGGGTTTGACCGGCCGGAAGACTTTGCCGCCCTGGAAGAGCTGAGCGATCCGGTTATCTTGGCCCGCCTGGCTGCAAAAGGGGTGGAGCCGCTGCGGCGCGACCAGGCAATTCATGTGGCCCTCTACATGCGGGAGCTGGCCGACTGGATTGAGGAACAACTGCAGGCGCAAGCTCAGCTCAGCCACCTGACCCAACCTCTGCCCAAAGCCAAAGCACCAGAGGTAACCGTCCGCCAGCCACTGCACCTGCGGTGAGGTTGCCTACAAAGCGCTCTGGTGCCCTCACCCCCCGCCCCTCTCCCAAAGGGAGAGGGGAGATGGGAAGCATAGCAAGGCCAGGCCGTCGCCCTGCTATCTGCAGCCCAAGATGAGGGGTGTAGAACCGCGCATCCAGGCCCAACTTCCTGCCCACAGGGATCCAGAAGAATTTCCTCGTTCTGTTTGGGAGTTCAGTTGGATTCGTCCACCATCACCACATGGGTGGGGATCTCAGGGGGCAGGAGC
>NZ_JANSJA010000225.1:0-646 GCF_047462335.1 Synechococcus sp. H60.1 | reverse complement strand
TCTTGGATGGCTTGCGATCCTGTAAAGGTCTTTGGCGGGGCATCGGGGTAGAAGACGGTGATGCTCTTGGCCTGCGGATCCACAATCCAAACGCGAGGGATCCCGGCTTCCAGATAGTCCGCTACTTTTTGAACTACAGCCCCAAAACTCTGACCGGGAGAAAGAATCTCCACTACCAGTTCGGGAGCTGTTGGACAAGGGCCATCTTCCTCAAGCTGCTCCGGCCAGCGTTCAAACGAAACATAGAGCAAATCAGGAACGGGAAGCCACTTCTGACCCTGCTTTTGCAAAACAATTGCCAGCTCTGTATATACATCTCCCTTGCCCTGACACCACGCATCCAGAATGAAAAGCAATCGCTTCTGCAGAGAGGCATGAAATCTCTGAGGGGACATCGGCACATCTTTGGGAACAGCTTGCCCATCAACCAGCTCATAGGTCACATCTTCCTCTGGCAGGGCAAGAAACTGTTCAGGAGTGAGTTTTTGATGGGAAGCTGATACCTCTGTAGTTGATAGCATCACGAGTTCCTCATCGCTAACTCTCTTCTTGACTCCAGCTCAAACTTGGCTGAGCCGGCTAAGGGATCCCAGCCTGGGCAAACACATCCTGGGGAACAACCTTCAAGCCCGGCAAGAAATCATCT
>NZ_JANSJA010000224.1:0-5162 GCF_047462335.1 Synechococcus sp. H60.1 | reverse complement strand
AGTTGTACTGCCTATGCAGCGACTCCAGCCAGCCGTCCATCCAGGCGACTTGCCTGGGAATAGGGCGCAAGCGGCACTGGTAGGCAATTCTCCTGGTGAGAGTATTGTACCTATTCACAACTGGGATGTTCCCGCCTCTCCCCAGCGACTCCGACCGACCCCCAGCCCCCCCGTGTACGGGGGTACAGAGCGGGGCTTCAAGGACTACGTCCCGCTAGCACGAACGGCAGATTAGCTAGCTCTTGAGGGTCGGTAACTGGCGGAAGGCGGGGCGGACTACGCCCTCAAGCGTTGGGATCCCTTCACCGGAAAGCTTCTCAGTGTTCATCCCGAACACGGCAACTGGATTGGGGCAGTGGCCAGCGCTCCTGGGGATCGCTGGCTGGCCAGCGGCGGCGACGACTACTGCATTTGGCTGCGTCGCTTTCCTTCCCGCTCGGCGCTGCGGGTGTATCGGGATCCCGCGGCCTGTATCAGCCTCTGGCCCATGGGCTAGACCCCAACCCCAGAAAGCACTACCATCACCACCACCGCCGCAAAGATGATCAAAGCGTAAAACTGCGCCTTGCCGTTTTCCAGGTATTTCATCACTTCGCCGCTGACCATCGCCACCAGGCCCGTCAAGTTGACCACCCCATCGACAATGCGGCTGTCCACCTCCAGCGCTTCCCGCGCCACAAAGCGAGTGCCCTGCACAAAGACCCGATCGTAGAGATCGTCGATGTACCACTTGTTAAGCGAGAAGTAGTAGAGCGGCTGCAGGCTTTGGGGGAAGGTGCTCGGATCGATGCGCTTCTGCCAGTAGATCAGGCTGGCCAGGGCAAGGCCAATCAGCCCAATACCTACCGAGCTGCCCGCCATGACCAAAAACTCCGTCCAATCGAAGTGGCCAGCCAGCACCGCTTGCCACTCGGCTGCCACCAGCGGCAAAACCGATCCGGCCTCCGCCACAGTCTCGCCCGGCGGATGGATAAAGGCCTCAAAGAAGTTGGCAAAGGGAGTGCCCACCAAGCCGATCAGCACCGAAGGAACCGCCAGCGCCACCAGCGGAATCGTCATCGACAGGGGAGACTCATGCGGCTCGGCAGCGTGGCCATGCCCATCGTGCCCGTCTTCCACAGCTTCAGGATGGCTGCTGGGCTGGGGCTTTTCGTAAATGTTCATGGCACCGGGGCCAAAGGCCGGCTCTTTCCCGGCAAAAGCGTAGGCAAAAGCCGGCACCGGTCGGCCCTGGCTGACGGCTACCTCCTGCCGCAGTCTCAGGTTGGTGCCGCGAAACTCCCCTTCAAAGGTGAGGAAGTAGATGCGGAACATGTAGAAGGCGGTGATCCCCGCCGTGAGGAAGCCCACCCCCCAGAGGGCTGGGTTGTGCTCAAAAACCGCAGCCAAAATCTCATCTTTAGACCAAAAGCCGGCAAAGGGCGGGATCCCACAGATGGCCAGTGTGCCAATCAAAAACGTGATGGCCGTAACTGGCATGTATTTGCGCAGCCCTCCCATCAGGCGCATGTCCTGGGACAAAACCGGGTCGTGGCCCACCACCGCCTCCATGCCATGAATTACGGAGCCAGAGCCCAAAAAGAGCAGCGCCTTGAAGTAGGCGTGGGTCATCAGATGGAATAAGCCCGCCCCATAGGCGCCGGATCCCATGGCCATGACCATGTAGCCCAGTTGGGAGATGGTGGAGTAGGCCAGGCCCTTTTTGATGTCGTTTTGGGTGATGGCGATGCTGGCCCCCAAGAAAGCCGTGCCCGCCCCTGTCCAGGCAATGAGGTTCATGACTGCCGGGATCCCTTCCAGCACTGGGAACATACGTGCCAACAGGAATACTCCGGCAGCAACCATGGTGGCCGCGTGGATGAGGGCCGAAATAGGCGTGGGACCTTCCATGGCATCCGGCAGCCACACGTGCAGCGGGAACTGAGCCGACTTGGCCACCGGCCCCAAGAACACCAAGAGGGCAAACAGGGCAACCAAGCTGCTGCTCACCGCGCCGTTGGCCACCATCTGCTCCACATTGCGGGCCAGTTCCTCGAACTCGAAGGTTCCAGAAATCCAGTAAAAGCCCAAAATGCCCAGCAACAGACCAAAGTCGCCCACCCGGTTGACCACAAATGCCTTCTGGGCTGCCTCTGCCGCCGCCTGCCGCTCGTACCAGAAGCCAATCAGTAGGTAGGAGCACATCCCCACCAGCTCCCAGAAGATGTAGATCTGTACCAGGTTGGGACTGAGCACCAGGCCCAGCATCGAGGAGGCGAACAGACTCAGGTAGGCGTAGAAACGTACATAGCCGGGATCCTGGGCCATGTAGCCATCGGAGTAGATCTGTACCAAGAAGGCCACGGTGGTCACCACCACCAGCATCATGGCGCTGAGGTGGTCGACTACAAAGCCCATGTCCAGCGAGAAGGATCCCGCCTGGGCCCAGGTGATGGTTCTGAGGACGGTTTCATGGCCCTGCAGTTGGCTGGCCAAGAGGGCAAAGGCGTGAACCATCGCCGTCCCCGTTGCGAACACACTCAAAAAGGCGGCTAGAGAGCGGTTGGCCCTTGTCCAGGCGTTGAACACCAGGATGCCTAGGCCAAGCAAAAAGGCTGCCACCAGGGGATAGACGGGGATCAACCAGGCGTATGCGTAGATGAATTCCATGGGATACTGCTGAATGCGTTCTCTTGCGGTAGTGAACCCTCCCTGCTGGCCGGTGGGAATCTGTCTACGGGTCAGAGGCCGGCAGTTGCTCTGGGGCTTCTGATATTGTAAATCTTTGCAACACAATCAGCGCCCCCCTGCAGTCACCCAATCCATGAGAGCAAAGATTTTTCCTCCCGATCAACCGGGATCCCCGCAGGAGAATCGGAAGATAGGCTGAAAGTTATCCCTAAGCCTGTGGCAAGATGACAGGGATCCCTTGTAAGCGCTACAACTGAAGGCTGAAAGCCACAGACTGTCTGGAGAAAAGCCCATGAGCCTAAACCTGGTGACCCTGGTGGGGAGAGCCGGAATGGATCCAGAGGTGCGCTACTTTGAGTCGGGCAAGGTGGTGTGTACCTTTAGCTTGGCGGTCAACCGCTTCCGCAAAGGAGAGGACAAGCCCGATTGGTTCAACCTGGAGCTGTGGGGGCGCACCGCTGAAGTGGCCGGAGAATATGTGCGCAAGGGCAGCCTCATCGGGGTAACAGGCAGCCTCAAGTTCGATCGCTGGAAAGATCGAACCACTGGGGAGGATCGCCAGAGGCCGATCATCGCCGTGGATCGGCTGGAATTGCTGGGATCCCGTCAAGATCGCGAGCCTGACCTGCCTGCAGAGGAGCCGTTCTAAGTCCCCTCCAACCGACGTTGGCACTCCCGCACCACCTCGGCCAAGTCTTGACTACACCAGGGGTAGCTTAAGAGTGGCCGTTGGATTACCCACAGGGGAATCCCCAGAGTTTTAGCCACAGCCTGCTTGATGGCCAGGCCACCAGCTTCTCCAGAGTCCTTACTAATAACCACTTGGGGCTCCAGCCTCTGCCAAAGCTGCAGTTCCTGCTCCAAGCTGAGGGGCAAGCGCATCCCAATCACCCGCTCGGCAGGGATCCCGGCTTGCACTGCCCGGGGAACCGACTCTGGTAGCACCCGCGCCCACAGTTGGCAGCGATCCTGCCAGGGCACAAACAGGGGCAATGCCTTCACCCCCACCGTTAGCAGCACCCGCCGCCCTGCCAGTACGCCATCCGTGAGCAACACCTGCCAGTCTGACGCTACCTGTACCCAGGGATCCAACGCCACCGGGGGGCGCTCGTAGCGCAGGTAGGGGATCCCCAGTTGGGCGGTCACCTGCATGGCCAGTTGCGAGATCTCTTGGGCGAAGGGATGGGAAGCATCCACCAGCACGCGGATCCCGTGTTCCTGTAGAAACTGTAACAAAGATAGGGGCGAAAATCGGGTAACTATCACTTGCCCCGGCAAATCCCGATATAGCCTTCTGGCCCCCTCGGTGGTGACGGTGGCTATCCAAGGGATCCCCTCATGGCTGAGGACGTGGGCCAAGCTGCGGCTTTCGCTGCTGCCACCGATGAGGGCCACTTCAAGTGATTTACGAACCGAGCCCATGTTGTGTTGCCAAAGTTTGCTACCAGTGGATACGATCGAGGTCTAAAGGCTGGAGGCGAGTGCTCATGATCGAGATGCATGTGGCTGGGATCGCGGTCGACGCTGTCAACCAGGCTCCCATTGTCATCTTGCGCGATACCCATGAGCGGCGTGCCCTACCCATCTGGGTAGGAAGAGCGGAGGCCAACGCCATTCTGCAGGCGCTGGACGACCAAAAGCCCCTCCGCCCTATGACCCATGACCTTATTCTGAACTCCTGGAAAGCTTGGGGGATCAAGCTGGAGCGGGTTATCATCCATGCCCTGCTGGACAATACCTTCTATGCAGTGCTTGTTACAGTCTGCGGCGATAAAAAGCAGGAGATTGACTGCCGCCCCAGCGATGCCATTGCCCTTGCCCTGCGGGCCCATGCCCCCATCTGGACTGTAGAAGAGGTAATCGCGGAAGCCTCGATCCCGATGAACCAAGATGCTGACGAAGCAGAGCGGGAGGCCTTCCGCAAGTTTGTGGAAAACGTAACGCCCAAAGACTTTATTCGCAGCCACCCCTTCACTGACCACCCCACGGAAGCAGACAGTTGAAGTTATAGCCTTCCTGAGCTGTCCCCTACTGGAGGAGCTGAAGCCATTGGCCGGTCTCTACTCTTGCTAGCCTAGGGGTCTGCTTGGGTTGACTTCTCTCCTCCCTTTCAAAGGATCCGACGGTGTCGCTGACCACCGACGCGAGCGCTTTGAGCTAGATATAGGTCACTACCAGCGTGGCAGGCTAGCAGGCTCTCATCCCAAAGCAGCCACGTTGGTCAAACGCCAAGACGGTTCCTACTACATCCAGATTGGCGTGGAGTCTGAAGCACCAGAGCCGGAGCACGCCGTCAAGGCAATGGGCGTGGATTTGGGTAGGAGGGATATTGCCCAGACCTCTGAGGGGGATCACTGGAATGGACAGCGGTTGAACCGGGTCAGAGACCACTACTCCCGGTTGAGAGCGGCTCTGCAACGCAAAGCCAGTCAGGGCACACGCAGCACTCGGCGCAGGTGTCGGGAGCTGCTGCAACGGCTGTCTGGTCGGGA
>NZ_JANSJA010000223.1:2500-5225 GCF_047462335.1 Synechococcus sp. H60.1 | reverse complement strand
AACCCCCCAAAAGTTGGGGGGTTGGGGTGGAGAGAAGAGCCTGGCACCGAGCTAGGTTACCGGAGGGTCACCCCTCAAGTAGGTTCGCCGCTGATGCGTTTCACGTCCGAGTTCGGGATGGAGTCGGCGTGGTTCCACATCGCCATAGGCACCAGGCAAAGCGGAAAACACCTTGAAAGCTGCACAGCAAGAGAAGACAGAACACCCGTTGAGTAGGGTCAAGCAGACGGTCTGTTAGGACTCCTCGGCTGCATGCATTGCTGCACTTCCACCTAGAGCCTATTACCGGGTCGTCTTCCCGGGACCTTCACAGAGGACTCATCTCGAGGTGGGCTTCCCACTTAGATGCTTTCAGCGGTTATCCACTCCGCACATGGCTACCCAGCGTCTACCGTTGGCACGATAACTGGTACACCAGCGGTGCGTCCCTCCCGGTCCTCTCGTACTAGGGAGAGCTCCTCTCAATCCTCTCGCGCCTGCACCGGATATGGACCGAACTGTCTCACGACGTTCTGAACCCAGCTCACGTACCGCTTTAATGGGCGAACAGCCCAACCCTTGGGACGTACTTCCGCCCCAGGTTGCGATGAGCCGACATCGAGGTGCCAAACCTCCCCGTCGATGTGAACTCTTGGGGGAGATCAGCCTGTTATCCCTAGAGTAACTTTTATCCGTTGAGCGACGGCCTTTCCACTCAGCACCGTCGGATCACTAAGGCCGACTTTCGTCCCTGCTCGACTTGTAGGTCTTGCAGTCAAGCTCCCTTATGCCTTTGCACTCTACGACTGATTTCCAACCAGTCTGAGGGAACCTTTGCGCGCCTCCGTTACCTTTTAGGAGGCGACCGCCCCAGTCAAACTGCCCACCTGAAACTGTCTTTTCCCCCGCTTCCGGGCGGAAAGTTAGAATTCTAGCCCTGCCAGAGTGGTATCTCACCGGCGACTCCATACCCCCCGCAAGGGGTACTTCTTCGTCTCCCACCTATCCTGCGCAAGCAAGGCCCGAACCCAATTCCAGGCTACAGTAAAGCTTCATAGGGTCTTTCTGTCCAGGTGCAGGTAGTCCGCATCTTCACAGACAAGTCTATTTCGCCGAGTCCCTCTCCGAGACAGCGCCCAGATCATTACGCCTTTCGTGCGGGTCGGAACTTACCCGACAAGGAATTTCGCTACCTTAGGACCGTTATAGTTACGGCCGCCGTTCACCGGGGCTTCGGTCGCCAGCTTCGCTTGCGCTAACCGACTTCCTTAACCTTCCGGCACTGGGCAGGCGTCAGCCCCTATACGTCGTCTTGCGACTTAGCAGAGACCTGTGTTTTTGGTAAACAGTTGCCTGGGCCCTTTCACTGCGGCCAGCTCGCGCTGGCACCCCTTCTCCCGAAGTTACGGGGTCATTTTGCCGAGTTCCTTAGAGAGGGTTATCTCGCGCCCCTCGGTATTCTCTACCCACCCACCTGTGTCGGTTTCGGGTACGGGTGACAACCTTCATCGCCTACGAGCTTTTCTTGGCACTACCCTTCACCACGCGGAGTCCGTAGACCCCTCCCAATCCAATCAGGGTGTGGCTAGCTCTCGTGCGTCCCTCCTCAGCTCCAGTTGCCAGTCAGGGATTATCAACCCTGTCTCCATCGACTACGCCTTTCGGCCTCGCCTTAGGTCCCGACTAACCCCCCGCGGACGAACCTTCCGGGGGAACCCTTGGGTTTTCGGGGCATTGGATTCTCACCAATGTTTGCGCTACTCAAGCCAACATTCTCACTTCCGCCTCGTCCACGGCTGCTTGCGCTACCGCTTCTCCCTACCGCGGAACGCTCCCCTACCATCAAATCCACAACTTCGGCGCATCGCTTAGTCCCGTTCATTTTCGGCGCAAGGGCGCTTGACCAGTCAGCTGTTACGCACTGTTTAAAGGGTGGCTGCTTCTAAGCCAACCTCCTGGTTGTCTCTGCACCCCCACCTCCTTAATCACTGAGCGATGACTTGGGGGCCTTAGTTGGTGGTCTGGGCTGTTCCCCTCTCGACGATGGAGCTTATCCCCCACCGTCTCACTGCCGACTAACCCTGGCGTATTCGCAGTTTGGTTCGATTTGGTACAGCTCTCGCCGCCCGCATCGATTCAGAGCTCTACCCCACCAGGTACCTGTCGACGCTGCGCCTCAACGCATTTCGGGGAGAACCAGCTAGCTCTGGGTTCGATTGGCATTTCACCCCTAACCACAGCTCATCCGATGATTTTTCAACATCAACCGGTTCGGCCCTCCACTTGGCTTTACCCAAGCTTCAGCCTGGCCATGGTTAGATCACCCAGGTTCGGGTCTACAGCGTGCGACTAACGCCCTTTTCAGACTCGGTTTCCCTCTGGCTCCGGCATTCCCGCCTTAACCTGCCCCACGCTGTAACTCGCTGGCTCATTCTTCAACAGGCACGCGGTCACCCGTTCAATCGGGCTCCCACTGCTTGTAGGCACACGGTTTCATGCTCTCTTTCACTCCCCTCCCGGGGTTCTTTTCACCTTTCCCTCACGGTACTGGTTCACTATCGGTCACACAGGAGTATTTAGCCTTGCGAGATGGTTCTCGCGGATTCACACGGGATTCCACCTGCCCCGTGCTACTCGGGATCCGGCCGGCGCCTTCAGACTTTCGGCTACAGGACTTTCACCTTCTCTGGTGCAGCATTCCATCTGCTTCGCCTAGCCCTCCAGCTACCCTTTGGCCGTCCCACAA
>NZ_JANSJA010000222.1:0-658 GCF_047462335.1 Synechococcus sp. H60.1 | reverse complement strand
GTTTTCAGGGACAAGCGCAGCATGACAAAGTTGGGATCCGGAGCGTAGCGCTTGGCGTAGCTAATCAAAGCCTGAGCAGTGGATAGAGTGTCGTCTTGAACAGGAGGCAGCAGCGGTTTGCCGTCGATGAGGATGGCTTTGATGCGCTCTGAAATTGCTTTGAGGTCGATGATGGAGCGGGTTAAAAACAAAACAAAGTAGGGACTTTTGGGGAAAGACTTCAGAATCACCCGCACATGAGACGAGCCCGCTGTGAGGTAATCCGCCTCCTCCTCAGGGCTGACCGTTTGGCAAAGGCGGTTGTTGGCCTGCAATAGGTCGCTGGCGTAGGTGCCCAAAAGTTCCAGCGCCTGCTCTTCCTGGGTGTCGCTGGCGTAAGTTACCTTGGCTACCGTTTTGCCATCCGTAACTCGCCCTATCAAGACGGCAATAAGGCCAGGCAGCCCAGCAATATGCTGCTCAATGACACTTTGCAGGGTGCGGATAGCCATGCTCCTCTTTGCTCCTCCCTAAGGTGAAGGCTGGGTTGTCCTCTCATCGTAACGAGTAGGAAGGCTAGCCTGGGAGTATTTAGAAGGGATGTTAACAAAGACCCCTGAGGACGCTCAGCCCTCGCGCCACGGATCCCAGTTCTCATGAAATTTGCCTTCCAGAATGG
>NZ_JANSJA010000221.1:0-660 GCF_047462335.1 Synechococcus sp. H60.1 | reverse complement strand
TTCTACATGCCTGTAGATAACTCGGAGATTACTGCCTTCGGAGAGCTGGTGGCAGGGGCTATTGGCTACGCCGGCCAGCAGGTGAGCGATACCCTGATTTTCGATGTGCACTCCGGCGAGCAAGACGTAGCGCCGAGTGTGTTGGCCAAGCTGAACAACCTGAACTTTGACTCGGTGCAAAACACGGTAGAGCCGGAGAGTGTGGCCCTGGATCCGCTGGAGCTCCACCTTTTCGGCCGCATACGCACCCGCGGATCCTATGCCGCAGATGCAGCGGGATGGGCGGCTTCTCCCCTCAACGCCAAACGGGAGCCCAACCCCGGCCGGATCAAGGCCGGCGGTTTTCAGTCCGGTTCCGACCAAGTCTGCCCGCCCTACGTGGACGATGTCTATCGGGCCGACAATCGCTTTGGGCCCAAGGCCAGCTACGAGCGTCCGCCCGTGACGCCTGACCCGCAGAATGGCTGCAACGTGCCCACCTTTGCCGAAAAGTTCAACGCCAGGGCAGGTGACACAATCCCGCCTGAGGCCAAAAATGAGCTGGGCGAATCCCTCACCGAAGACAACCCACCCGCAGGCGCACTTGCCGAGGTGGGGCTGGATGGCTACTGGGAGCGGCGGGCCCGTGTGGAGGGCCTGCGGGTGATCGTGGGGCAGCGC
>NZ_JANSJA010000220.1:13174-28670 GCF_047462335.1 Synechococcus sp. H60.1 | reverse complement strand
TTAAACTGCTCATCTCGCCCAGGATCTGGTAGACGCGGTCAAAGCTTTGGCGGGTGCGCTCTTCTTGATCTGGCTGGCGCACCTGCACCAGGTACAGGCTCATCTTGATGGTTTGCAACCGGTTTTTGCCCAGATCTTCCAGCATTTCCCGAATTTGCCCGATCGCCTCCTGCCGCACCCGGCGTTGCCGCCGCCGTAACAGCCAGAACAGAATGCCGTGGATAACTCCCACCACGGTGGCGCTGATCGCCGTTGCCGTCGCCACGGAAAGAGCGCTGCGGCTGGCCACCCAGCCGCTGAGTAGGATTACGCCTATCCCCACCGCCGTCAGGATCAGCTCGATGTTGTTGAGAAACCACCTTCTTGCTGGCTTCCAGATGGCGGATTGGCTCCGACTAGAATTGAACATGGCTGTTCTTCCCACCTCCCACCTGCCTATTCTGCTGCGGCCAGCCCACCGCCGGGTTCTGGGGATTGGACTTACCGGCGCAGTCGCCATCCTCCGCGGCCCAGTTGACGCTTCAGACGCCGCCGCGGTTTCCGCCGGCGGATCCCCAAGGGCTGCTGAGAGCGGGATCCAGCTTCAAACCGCTCAGCCCTAGGCTCACGCACCCCTTGGCTGAGATCCTGGTTGTGTTGCCGCAACTCCTCGAGCTGCCTGAGGCGAGTTTCCAGCTCTTGGCGTAGCTCGGCATTCTCTTTTTCTAGATGTTGCAAACGCTTCAGCAGCTCTGAGGACGCCGTCCCGCTACTGCAATCGGAAACCGGGATGGGATGGGGTGCAGTCACCACCGAAGTGTGGACATTTTTGCTGTCTCGCAGGGCTTGGGCAGCCCGTCGCACCAGGGCCACCCCCTTGGGATCGTCCTTATCTGTGAGGGTGGCCGCCCCAAATTGAAGCTGCACCGGCAGCGCTCGCCCATTCACCACAAAGGGATCCTGGATCAACCGCTGGCAGCAGCGCTCGGCGGCAATCTGGGCAGCAGCCAGAGTGCTCCCCGGCAGCACCACAATAAACTGCCCCTCGTCGTAGCAAAAGAGGTCATCCCCCTCTCGCAAGTTGTGGGCCAAGCGATCCGTAAACAGCTTGAGAAGAGCAGCCCGACCGCCGGCCTCTAGGCCTTGCCCCAGCGCACTGAGGTTGGCCAAGCGCAGCACAAACAAACTGAGGGGATCTGATTGGGCACGGGCTTGGGCCACCCGCAACGGCAAGCGAGTAACCAAATCCTGCCGATTGCCCAAAGCAACCGAGCCAGAAGGAGATGAGACTTGTTTTTGTCCAGTCTGGAGCAGATATTGCTGGCGGCGGCTCTCCACAATGCGCAGCCCTGCCCGCACCCGCGTCAGCAGCTCTGCCGCCTGAAAGGGCTTGGAGAGGAACTCATCGGCTCCGGCTTCTAACGCCCGCTCCATGCTGTCGTTGCCCTCGCGGGCGGTCATGAGGATGTAGTACACCCAAGCATATTCGGGTGATTGCCGTAGCTGCCGGCATAGATCCAGGCCATTTAGATTGGGCATGACCCAGTCGGCGATGATGAGATCTGGGATCCGGCGGCGGATTTGCTCCAGGGCAGACAAGCCATCCAAAGCATAAGAAATACTACAGCCCTGCTTACCCAAAAAGTTGGACAACATCTCTGCCACCATGTAACTGTCATCCACGATCAGCACATGGGCCCGCAAGCTGCTGGCTCCGCCTTTGCTAGCGCCCAAGCCCGCCTGAGGGCCTTCAGACGTACCAGTGGCAGCAGCGTTCTCCAAATTGGGATCCACGGGTAAGCCAAAGCCAGATGACAAGGAAATCCGGGAAAGCAAACTTTCCCGTGTTTTCCATCGTTATTCTAGACGTAGGGATTGGCAGCCACTACCTAACTTTGCCGGGTTATTTTTTTGAGATTTTTGAAGTTTCGCAGTCATTCTAAACGCGAGGAAGATGCTTCTGGGCGTTCCCCGCTACTGCTCCTCACGCCCCCAGGGGGAATCCTCCTCTGCCCCAGGGAGAGGGAAGGCAGGGTTCGCCGTGACTTCATGGCCACCCCAGGAACCTAGAAACGAATCTCAAGCGTGACTTGGGCGCGCACGGCTTGTTGTCCTCCTTCCACCGGTGTGGAGGCTGCCTGTAGGCGAGCATACTCCGCTCCACCCATGCCTGCTAGAGGAACTGGCGGCGCGATGGAGCCCTCGCTGTGAATTTGGATGCCCTCCACAGAACGAATGCTCAGGTTCAAGGCCCTCAACACATCGCTGGCTTGACGTTGGGCATCTTCCACGGCCTGGGTCAGGGCACGGCTGCGCGCCTGCAGCAAGGTGGCCTCATCCGCTCGGAAGCTGACCGATTCCACCTGGGTGGCTCCGGCGGCCACGGCTTCATCCAGCACCTGTCCGGCTCGGGCTATGGGTACTTCAAATTGCAGGCTGTTTTGCCCCTGTACCCCGGTCAGGCGGGGTGGGCTCTGCTGGTAGTCGTATTGGGGATAGAGAGAAATGCCGGTGGTCTGCAGGGCGCTCACCTGCAGCTCTTTGAGGCGGTTCACCAGCCGCTCCGAGCGCTCGGCCACCTGCTGCTGTACCGCTTGGGCTGTCTCCCCTTGGAGCACCACCCCCAGCCGGATTACGGCAATGGAGGTTTCCACCGCAACAGATCCCTGGCCGGTTACCGTCAAGGTTCGGGATCCCTCACCGGGACTGGCCATTGCCCCGCCTCCAGCGATTGCGTTCCAACCCAACAGTGCCAGCGCCAGTACCACGCCCAGCCAGGCCACCCCCTTCAGCCTTTTCCACCCCTTGAGCCTGTCCATTACTTCCCCCTTTCAGTCGTTAACCCCAGCCTACTCCCACCGTTCCTCCACCTGATCTGACAAAAGCCCCAGCCACCAGTTCCCTAACCTCACCCAGCCGCTGCGTTCTTGCCCCCCCGGATTGCGTATCCGCACATAAAACACGCGTTGATACTTGGAAGTGCTGCCGGAAAAAGGCCCCAGCCGCCAATACCGCGCCTCCTGGCTCAGAATGGAGTAGCCATGCTTTGCCGCCCACCGCTGCAGCAGCTCCTGGCTGCGTCTTTGTTCCCAGACAAAAATTCCCAGGAACAGGGCAACGGCAACCACTGCCCCCAGCAGGGCCAATGCCAGCTCAGACATAGAGATAGACAGCAAGGCTATTGCCCATCGTATGGGAGTTGCTCCAAGGCTGGGATCCCCGGCTGCAAAAGTTAACCTTTGCCGCCTTAGCCGCTTCCAAAAGAGCGATCTCCGCTCCTGCCCACAGGACGTATGATTGAGTCAGCGTGGTCAAAACTCGATTTGTTGATTGAGTGAATTAATAAGGTCTTTTTGAGAATGGCTGCATCGAAACTGCGACAACTGCTGCACGACCTGGATGTTGAGTTGCAAAAAACCCCTGGCTTGGATGAAAAGCAGCGGCAGCACATCGCCACCATTCGCCAGGAGGTAGAGGCGGTGCTGGCCGAGCTGGGATCCCCAACCGAGAGCTCACGAAACCAAGGGCGGAAAGCTCGCATTGGGGAAGCGCTGGCCCTGTTTGAAACCTCCCACCCCAACCTCACCCTGATCCTGGAGCAAGTGATCGACACACTGGCAGGGATGGGTCTGTAGTTCCCCCAGTGGGTATCCGAGGGTTTCAGAATGAACAGCCAAGACCGCTTAGATCGAGCAGAACAACTCCTAGCCCAGGCAGCCGAGCAGATTGCGGCCAACAGCCGCGAGATCCAAGAGCTACGCCAGGCCATCCGAGAAAGCCACGCCGAGCTGAGCGAGCAAAACGCTGCTCGCAGTCGGGAAATCGAGCAGTTGCGCCAGGCCATCCGAGAAAGCCACGCCGAGCTGAGCGAGCAAAACGCTGCTCGCAGTCGGGAAATCGAGCAGTTGCGCCAGGCCATCCGAGAAAGCCACGAGCAAAATATGGCCCAGGCGCAAGGTTTGAGAGACTTACAGGAAGTTGTCCGCGAGACCCGCTCAGATTTAGCACACTTGGCTGAATGGGCTGAGGAAGTAACTCAAGCTCTCATCACTCTTACTGCATTGCAACAAGAGCACGAACGCGCCATCCAGGCCATCAACCAGCGTCAGATCGAGAATGACCAGAGGTTTAACGTTCTCCTCGAAGAAGTGCGCTATCTTATTCGCAGACAAGGGTTAGATGGAAGTTCCTCTCCCCCTTCTACTTGAGGAGGGGGGATTCTTTCTGAGCAAATCTAGTCCTCATCCACTTCCCACTCCAACAAGTGGGCGTAGGGAGCCACCAGCTCCGGAGAGTAAAAAGCAATAGCCTGCAGCGTGTGCCAATCTTCCAGGCAGTCGAAGACGTTAGGGTACTCGTTGCGCTCCAGCCGCTCTGCAATGGCCGCCACATCGGCTGCAGTGAATTGGCGGGGATCCCTACCCTTGGGGAGGGCCTCTACTTTGGATCGGGCAGACATAGGTAGCCTGAACACGCTACAAGCCGATCTTAGCCTCTCGGCCCGACGCCCCCTGGCCGAAAACGCGAATTTGTAGAGGTTCTACACAATGCAGGCTGGGCATCTGCCTTGCCTAGCGGAGGAGTTCAGAGTCCAAAACAGGCTCTGTCTGAGTCACGCGGTAATAGCCAGCCTGGGTGCGAACCGAAGCTTGATAAGGGCTGGGCAAATCCAGCGAGCGCAAGGGGGGGATGTTGGTGCGCTGGTTCAGCAAAGTGGTGAAGAAGGCAGTGGTTCGCCGGGCCTGGGAGCGCACCACTTCCTCAGGGAAAATGACTGGGTCGGCCTCCTTGCCCGTATCCAGCAAGATTTGATCTAGGGCTTCCCCCACCGGATAGGAGGGATAGGTGATTTGGGCAAAAGCCGATCCAACCGGGATCCCGCCGGCTAGACAGCCCAGAACAATTGCCAGGGTTAGACGCATGTGCTGTAGTTCCTCCTACGCTACAGTGGTTTGTTCCTCAACACCGGAGAAAGCAGAATCTGGGCGTTGCCCACCAACCTTGACCCCCAAGGAGCCTACCTCTTGACCAGCAGCTAAGGCGGATTCTACCCGAAAGACCTCGGTTGGCAACGGTTGCAGCCCCCAACATGACAAGGGATCCCCTTGCCGACTAGGATCAAGATGCTCTGCTTGGGATCCATAAGCCTGTGAGTGTTCGCGTTCGCCTTGCCCCCAGCCCAACCGGAAATTTGCACATTGGCACCGCCCGGACGGCAGTGTTTAACTGGCTCTATGCTCGCCGCCACGGTGGCCAGTTCATTTTGCGCATTGAAGACACCGACCGCGAGCGCTCTTCCCCCCGCTACACCCGCAACATCTTGGCAGGGCTAGCCTGGCTGGGACTGGATTGGGATGAGGGGCCCATCTACCAATCCAACCGCATTGCGCGCTACCAAGCGGTGGTGCAGCAGCTTTTGGACCAGGGGCTGGCCTACCGCTGCTATGTCAGCGAGGCGGAGCTGGAAGCAATGCGCGCCGCCCAGAAGGCCGCCGGCAAAGCCCCCCGCTACGACAACCGCCACCGTTTTCTCACCGAGGAACAGCGACGGGCCTACGAGGCCGAGGGGCGGCAGCCGGTGATCCGCTTCAAGATCGAGGAGCCGATGGAGGTGTCGTGGGTGGATCTCATCCGCGGCCCCATCACCTGGAACACCCAAGATTTGGGGGGGGACATGGTGATCGCCCGGGCGGATGGCTACCCTCTCTACAACTTGGCAGTGGTGGTCGACGACATCGACATGGGCATCACCCACGTCATCCGTGGCGAAGACCACATTGGCAACACCCCCAAGCAGATCTTGCTCTACCGCGCCCTGGGCCACGAGCCGCCGCAATTTGCCCATTCTCCCCTGATCCTGAATCCAGAAGGGAAGAAGCTCTCCAAGCGGGATGGGGCAACCTCGGTAACCGAGTTTCAGCAGATGGGCTTCTTGCCGGAAGCCCTCAACAATTACCTGGCTTTGTTGAGTTGGTCCCCCCCTGATGGGGAAGAGATTTTCTCGTTGGAAAAGGCAGCTACGATGTTTGACTTCGACCGGGTCAACCGGGCTGCCGCTCGTTTTGATTGGGACAAGCTCAACTGGCTCAACAGCCAGTACATCAAGCAGCTCTCCCCGGCAGAATTGGTGGAGCGACTTACCCCCTTTTGGCAGGCGGCGGGGTTTGACCTGGGAGCGGTGCCGGATCCCACTTGGCTGGAAGATGTGGCCCGCCTAATCGCCGAGGGCATCGACCGCCTGACGGAGGCTCCTCCCCTCAGCCGTTTTTTGTTTCAAGAGCCCCTTAGCTACTCGTTGCCAGCTCTGGAACAGTTGCGCCTGCCGGGGGTGGCAGAAGCGATGGCTGCCATGGCTGCCACGTTGGCTGCTGCTGAGCTGCCCCAGCCAGTTTCTGCGGACAGCTTAAAACTGCTGGTGGAAGAGGTGGCCAAAAGCCAGGGGATGAAAAAGGGCCTGCTGCTAAAGAGCTTGCGGGCCGCCCTGACAGGGGAGCTGCAGGGGCCGGATTTGATGGCCTCTTTTGCGCTGCTGCAGCGGCGGGGTTGGGCTTTGGGGCGGCTGGAGGCGGTGCAGCGATTGGTTGCCTGACCTCAGGCTGTTGGAGTCTACTTTTTTTCTATTGCTTGCTGCTATGCCTTTGCAGGCTTTTGACACTCCCCCGACTTTAGTCGGGGAACTCTTGCGCAGTCCACAGACAGACTCGCAAAGGCGCTGTCGAGACGCCCCTAGACGGCTCCTTGGAACCCAGTCTCAAGGTTCCGCTTACTTGTTGACTGACAGCACTGTCCGGGTCTTTCACCGGGGTGGGTGCTTGCTTAGGATAGAGCTATAACATTGGCGAGCGACTCAAGTTGCTCAAGGACTACGTCCCGCTAACGCGAACGGGCTTTTCCGCACCGTACTCCTCGTGCTAGCGGCGCGGAGCGCTGAGTACGGGGCTACCAAGCTACCCTGCTGTGTCGATCCGGATTCGACTTTGTTGATCCAGCTTCAGGCTGCCAACCAAATTGTTCAGGAACTGGTGCTGCTCTCTTCGCAAGAGTCTTCAGAAGCAGTAGAGCCGGAGGTGTGGGAGCAGGGCCTGCTCAAGTTGGCTCAAAC
The DNA here is from genome assembly GCF_047462335.1 of Synechococcus sp. H60.1. Classification (NCBI taxonomy): domain Bacteria; kingdom Bacillati; phylum Cyanobacteriota; class Cyanophyceae; order Synechococcales; family Synechococcaceae; genus Synechococcus; species Synechococcus sp. H60.1. The sequence continues at coordinate 21,589 of NZ_JANSJA010000220.1, read as the reverse complement.
CCTAGTGCAGCAGATGGTGAGCCGCCTGGGCGTGGCCTCCGCTCGCCTCTGGTTTTTCGACCTGCAAGAGGGTTGCTTTCGATCGGTGGCCCATGCTGGCCTGCTCAGCCCTGCTCACGCCCAAATTGAGCGAATCTACCCGGATGACAGCCCTATGGGGCGTGTGGTTCAGCAAGGATTGCCCCTCTTGAGCAACAACCCGGATCAAGAGGTCTGGATGCCTGCCCCGGAATGGGTGAAGGCCAATGGCCTGCGGGGCTTTGTCGCCTACCCGATTAACCGGGGGGAGGAGCGGCTGGGCGCTTTGGCTCTGCTGAGCTGGACACCCTTGGAGGCCAGCTTTATAGAAGTAGTGAAGTTTCTTTGTTCCTATACGGCCAGCGCCATTATCAATGCCAAGCTGCTGGAGCGCAGCCGCCGACAGGCGGTGCGGGAGGCGTTGCTCAACCGCATCACCAGCACCGTTCACCGCTTTCTGCAGTGGGATCAAATCGTCAGCACTGCGCTTGGGGAGCTGCAGCACGCTTTTCTATCGAAAGGGGTGAAGGGGCTGAGCCGCTGCTGTTTTTACAGTATCAACCCGGCTCAGGAGACGGTTCAGGTTACCCACGAGGCCCTAAGCCCTGGGCTGGCCCCGTCACTGGGGCAGGTTTACCGAACCCAAGATTTTGGCTCGCTGTGCGAGCGGTTACAGGAGGGACAGGTGGTGCAAATAGCCCTGCCTTTGCTGCCGGATCAGGAACATCTGTTGCCGCCGCAAGGGCTGGCCGCTTTCCATGCGCTACAGGCTCGCTCGGCGGTGCTGATCCCGTTGCAATCGGTGGGCTCAGCGGGAGCAGGGCTGGGGGAGGCCGGCGGCAGGGATCCGCAGACGGGCCGATCCGACCTGGCTGCTGCGCCAGGGGGGATGATCGGGCTGCTGGGGGTATACCTAACTACACCGCACCCCTGGCAGCCGGAGGAGATTGACCTGTTGCGCTCGGTGGCCTACCAACTGGCGATTGCCCTAACTCGTTCCAGCCTGTTTGAGCGGGCCCATCGGCAGGCGGAACGGCTGGCGCTGTTGCACTCGATCACAGCGGCAATTCGCTCCAGCCTGGAGCCCACCACTCTCTTCCACGCGATTACCCAGCAGATTGGTGCAGCTTTTCAGGCGGATGTGTGTATCTTGGCCCTTTGGCAGCCGGAACAGGAGCTGCTGCATCCTGTGGGCATCTATGCACCGGAGCTCACCCCTGCCGTGCGCGTAAGCGGGACGGAGCCCCTGCTGGATGCCCCGCTGACGGGATCCCTCCAGCAGCCCTGGGCGGAGCCGGGGATCCCGCTGGAATTGTCGGAAACGGTTCAGGCCAAGTTGCGCTTGGCAGCCAGCCTGTTGACCACCTTGAAGGAGCCGGTGGTGGTGCCGGAGCCGCAGAACCTCCAGTCTTGGGACAACCTGAAGCCGCAGCGGCAGGGAAGCGGGTTGTTGTGGGTGCCTTTGTTTGCCTCTGACCATCCGCAGCGACAACAGGAAGTGTTGGGGGGGATTGCTCTGCTGCGCTACCCTCGCGGCGGATCCCTGGCTCCTTCCCCCTGGCAGCCGGAGGATCTGGAGTTGGCGGAAGCCGTGGCTGAGCAGGCAGGGATCGCCCTCAAACAAGCGCAACTTTACGAGCAAACCCGCATCTCGGCCCAGCGGGAAAGCCTGTTGCGCCAGGTTGCCCAGCGCCTCAGCGGCACCTATGATCCCCACCAAGTGGTAGAGATTGCTCTGGAGGGCATGGCGGAAGCTTTGCAGGTCGATCACTGTACTTTGGTGGCGCCGCGGAGCGGCTATGGGCCGAGCGCTCAACAGCTTGCAGCCGCTCCACCCTCAGAACCCCTCGCCATTCTTCAGGAATACCGCCGTCAGCCGGGGATCCCCTGCCAGGTGGGGCAGACGTTGCCCCCTGAGCTGAGCCAGCTCATCGGGGTAAATTGCTACACCCATCTGGACACGCTGCTGATCCCCGATGTTCAAACCTTTCCGCTGCCTCCTCCCACCCGCCAGACGCTGTTGCAGAAGGGTATCCGCTCCCTACTGTGTGTACCCCTAGTTACCGATGCCAACCAGATCGCGGGTGTGCTCTGCGCCTCCATTCCGCCCCTGGCGACGGTAGGCCGGAAGCCTCCCGCTGCCGATACTGCCCCCGAAGCCGCCGGATTTTCCCCTGCAGATAGGGACTTGGTGGAAGCGCTGGCGGACATTGCGGCAGTGGCGCTACAGCGGGCCTCCTTCTACGAGCAGGTTCGCCGTCAAGAGGCAACGGCAGCAGCCTTGCAAGGACTGACCGAGGGGCGAGAGGCGGAAAGTCGTCGCCTGGCCGCCGATCTGCACGATCAGACCCTGGCGGATCTGGGAGCTCTGTCTCGTCAGATTCAGGAGCTCGCCAGCAATCCGACCCTCAGCCCTGCCGGTCAGGCTCAGCTACGCGCCATGAGCGTCCAACTGCAGGAGACCATGGCTGAGTTGCGGGGGATCGTCGAGGATCTGCAGCCGCTGGCCATGCGGGCTTTTAACCTGGGCCCGGCTCTGCGCAGCCTTCTAGAACGGGCGGCCCAGCGTTCTCCTCACCCGCTTCTCACCCGCTTCGACAACCGCGCTGATGACCTGCTCTCCCGTCTCAGCCCCGCCTGCCAAAGCAACATCTTTCGGATCGTACAGGAGGCGCTGAACAACATCGTCAAACACGCAGGGGCACGGCGCATCGACATCACTATTCAGCCCAAGATCCAAGCCGGTAGCGGAGCAGAGGAGCCTTCTGTCAATCCCAAAGCCCCCTACACTCACCTGGAGCTGAAGATCATCGACGATGGCCGGGGCATGCCGGAGTTCAACGGTGGGGTGGATCAGGAACCTGGCCACGGCCATGGATTGCTCAACATGCGCTACCGAGCCGAGTTAATTGGGGCAACCATCACCTGGCGCAACCGCCGCTTGGGTAGCGGCACAGTGGTGGAGCTGCAGATCCCTTTGCCGCCCCCTTCTGAAGTTGGCCCCAGGGATCCCTTCACCCCCGCTGTTCGGTAGGGAGCAACCTGCCTCCCAGGGCCGGGGAACTGCAGCCGCATGCAGGTTGGAGTCCAGAAATCTAAGGGCGCCACACGCGAGATGGATGGCCTCATGCCTCGGTTCGCCGCCCAACCACGGCGTAGAAGGGATCCCCACCGGCCAAAAAGGCAAGCCAACCCAGGGGAGCAGGCCGCTGGATCACCTCGACGATCTCGAACCCCGGCACCGACTTAAAATAGCGCTTGACCAGCTCCACCCGCTCTGCTTCCGAGCTATCCCGCCAGGCCTGGATTGCCTTCTGGAAAAACATGCGGTTGGAGAAGCTGACAATGAAAAGGCCCTGGGGCCTGAGGATGCGATATACCTCGGCAAACACCTCTTCCGGCTGCTGCAGGTACTGCACTGAAACTGCGTTCAGCACCGCATCAAAAGTGCAGTCCGGCAAAGGCAGGAGCGGGTTTTGGTTGAGGTTCTGGACGAAGAAATGGTTAAGGCGGGGATTGGCTGCCAGTTCCTCAGCATTCATCCCATGCCCTTCCACATGGGCAAAGTCTATCTCCGGCGGCAGGTGGGAAACCCAACTGCTCATTAGATCGAGAATGCGGGTCTGGGGCCGCAAATGCTCACGGTACAGATCGGTGAGCTGGCCGATAAAGCCGGCATCTACGTGGGTTACAAAGCGGGGATGGCTGTAAAAGAGGGCATCGTCACTGGGATCCAACTTGGAGCGCTGCCAATCTTCAAGAACGGCCATGGCAAAAATCCTTTGCAAAGCTTAATCAAAGCTAACATTCTGGAACTCCCTCACGGGGGGGCGGGCGTGATAGCGTAGCAGGGCAACGGTGGCAATTTTCGAGGGATCTCTTGCCGTGATGTCTGCGTCTTACGCTTCCGCTACAGCTCGCTCCTCTTCTGCCGCTGGCTTTGTCCTGCGCGACTATGTAACCGAACTCCAGCTCCACATGGCTCTGCAGGCCCGCAGCCTCACCCCTCCTCTACATCTCTCGCCAGCAAAGGACAGCCCTCTAGCCCTGGTGCAGCAAGCACAGGCGGAGCTGGAGAAGTCCGTCTCCCGCCAGTGGCTTTGAGGGGTGCAGCCTGGGCAAAGTGCTCAGGCCAAACTCTTGCGCAGCACCCCCTGTACCAGCAGAACCGACACCACCACAAACCCCGTCAAGAGGCTCAGGGATCCCGCCAGAGTGAGATCGCCCCAGGGGGCCTGCAGCACCACATCGGCAAAACTCCAGGTGCTGCTGCGATAGACGTGGCGGATGGGCTCGATGGCAAAGGTGAGTGGGTTGAGGCTGGCCACCCAGCGCAGCCAGGTGGGCATAAAGCTGAGGGGAGCCAAAGCGGTGCTGGAGAAAATCAGGGGTAAATTGACCAAGAAGATAAAAGCCAGCAACTGCTGGTGCCCCGGCATGGCAAAGGCCAGGCCTAAGCTCAGGGCTGTAAAGCCCAAGACCAACAGGCCCACGATCAGGGCCACCACCGCCAAGCCCCGCCCGTCCGGGATCCCGCCTCCGAGGGCATAGTCTGCCCCCACAATCACCGCCGTCTGCAGCAGCGCCAAGCTGACGATGAACAGGCTAGAGGCCAGCACGATGGAAAAGCGAGAGGTGAGGGGAGCCACCAGCAATCGGTTTAAAAATCCAAATTCCCGGTCGAAAATCACCGGCACGCCGGCATTCAAGGCCCCGCCAAAGGCCGTAAACACGATCACGCCTGCCCCCAAAAACTGGGTGTAGTTTTGTCCGGCCCCGAAAATGCCGGCAGGAGCATTCTGGAACAAGGCCCCGAACAAAATCAACCAAAGCAGCGGCTGGATGATGCCGACCAGCAGGGTTGTGGGGCGACGCTGCAGTTGGATAAACAAGCGGCGGGTAAGGGCAAAAGTCTCCTGCCAAAAGTCGGCTGTAAATAAAGGAATTGGGTTGGATGGAACTGGGGAAGCGGTAGAGGTCATACCAAAACTCCTGTAGGGTTGCGATCAATCAATGCAGTGTCCAATCGAGCAGCCAACTAGTATCTCGATATGCGCTTGCACAGGGATCACCAGGGTTTAATAGGGAGGTGATGAAGTTACTTTTTCTTTTTGCCTAAGTTGGACTCGGCAGCGGCCAGCTCCGCATCCAGGAGCGTTTGCCCGGTTGCTGCCAAATACACGTCATCCAAGCTGGGGCGAGATTGGGTGCTGCTGAAGATCTCCAGACCGTGGGCCTCGAGCTGGGCGCGGATCTGGCTGAGGGGATCCTCCCCGTTGCGCCGCACCACCAAGTTGAGGGCGTTGCCCTGGGCGCTGTTGATCACCACTTTTTGGACAAAGGGCAGGGATGCCAGCAGTTCGGCCCCCCGCTGGGCCAGTTCTGGCGGCGCAAACTCCTGCAGCTTGAGGGTGATGCGCTCGCCGCCGACGCGGGCTTTTAGCTCTTCTGGGGTGCCTTCGGCAATCACCTTGCCGCGGTCGATGATGGCCACCCGGTCGGCCAACAGGTCGATCTCCTCCAGGTAATGGCTGCTGAGCACCACCGTCACACCGGTGTTTTTAAGCTGGCGCAGAAAGTCCCAGATGGCCTGCCGGCTGGGAATATCCAGGCCCACCGTGGGCTCGTCCAAAACCAACACCTGGGGCTGGTGGAGCAGTCCTGCCGCCAGATCTAGGCGTTTGCGCAAGCCGCCGGAGTAGGTGCCGATGCGTTGGTCGGCGCGGTCGGCCAGTCCCAGCAATTCCAGGACAGCAGCGATCCGCTCTTGGGCCAGAGGCCGCGGCAGGTGGTAGAGATCCGCCTGCAACTGCAACAATTCTCGCCCCGTCAGCACCTTATCCAAGGCCACCTCCTGGGCAACAAAGCCCAGCTTTTCGCGTACCGCCTTGGGATTTTCATTGACCGGGATCCCGCACACCTCGATCCGGCCTGCATCAGGGCGCAGCAGGGTGCACAGGCAGTGCAGAGTGGTGGTTTTGCCGGCGCCATTGGGGCCGAGAAGGCCATAGATCTGGCCGGGCTCTACTTGGAAGGAGACATCCGCCACCGCCACGGTGGATCCGTAGCGCTTCTGGAGTTGTTGAACCAAGACCGCAGGGGTATCTGACATGGGCATCCACCTTTCGCTCCCTCTAGGCTATCAAGCCGGCTCAGGAGAAAGGAGTAGCGATTCCCTCAATTCCTCCCTCCCTATCGCCGATCCCATGGCTCCCAACTCCATAGGGATGGTGGGATCCAGATCGAGGCTCAGGATATAGTGGTTCAGGCCATTGGGTTAGGTGCGGGCGGATCCCTGCCCATCTTGCCATTGAGTTCGGTTGGGCTAAACCGTCGCCAACGGTTGTGGAGAGGAGAGGAATGCTCAAGCCAAAGCTTGCCTGCCGGCCCCCCTTGCCAGCTTTCCCCAAAGGGGGCTCTGTCGCAACCCTTGTAACTTTGGTAACCTTTGCCCTTGGCCTGGTCGGCTGCGGCGAGGGAACAACCCCGCTTAGCCCGCTGGAAAATGCCTTTTTGCGGGCCGACGACTTTGCCATTACAGGGGGATCCCCGACAGCAGGCGCGGTGGGGCCCTACCTTCAGTTCAACCTGCGGCGGCAGCGGGACAACCAGATCTTGAATCGTCCTTTCAACGTCTATGTGGAGAATGCAGGGCTGGCAGAAGGGCAACCTCCTCTGGTCGATAACCAAAACCGCCCCCTCCTGCTGCAGCGCTCGCTGGCTTTCTTGGGCAACGGCCTGGATCTGAACAGGGATGGCCAGCCGGATCCCCCTTCCAGAGAACCTCCCAGCCTCACCAGTGGCCCCCTGCTGCCCTATGCGCCGCCCAACAACTGGCAAAGCCGCGCCGTCCTCGCCTACGTCCCTGGGCAGGCCAGTATCCCCGGACGGGGCCCCGGCGACCGCTTTGGCCTCTACTTCTCCTCCATCCTGCCCTACAGGGGGCAGCTTCGCTTCCGCGCCCGCGACGAACTGGGGAATGCTCCTGCCCGCGTCTTTGAGGTTACCTACTCCCCAGCACCCCGGCGGGCCAATGTCACTGTTACCTTGGCCAACGTTAGCGCCAGCCCCCAAGAGCCGGTGCTCATTGCCATCTGCAACCAGTTGGGAGCTGCTGCCGTGGTGGGCCTGCGGAGCGGCACCTTTACCGAGCTGGTGGACCTTTTGCCAGCGCCTGACTTGCCGGTGGATCCCAGCTTGAGCGAGCCCATCCGCTACGTGGCCGAAGCCTATCAGTTCAACCGCGAGCGAACGGTTATCCGCGTCTCCCAGAATCCTGCCGATCCCAGCCGCATGAGCGTTCCCCTTTTGGGATCCGAGGGCGCAACCGGGCGGGCAGACCTGACGATGGTGAACGCCATGGGGGATCAGCTCACCTGCTTTAACGAGCAACTCTCTGAGCTGCGAAATACATTTTCCGACTTCTTCAGATAACAGTTAAATTGCTGGTTGCGGCAAGGAGAGGTGGGGCAAGCTGGAGCATACGACCTGGTTTTCTCCAGTTGGCGAAAGTCTACGCAAGAAGCCAGCAGAAAAAAAACTCGAGGCACCTGTTCACAGTGAGCCTTTCGTGGTTTTCTTCGCTGATTCCGATGGCTTCCCCAGCAAAATCCAGCCTGACGTGGGGCTGCCCTCTTTTCCGGTTGGATGGAATTGCGATATGCTAGTTTCCCAACTCTAACAACGTGAACGATTCCCAGCCGTTTTTCCTCCTATGACCCCCCATCGCTCCCAGGTCTCGGTTCCTATCCTGCAGGAAAGCTGGCACTTTCAAGAGCGGGATGCCTGCGGCGTCGGGTTCCTGGTGGATCGCCAGGGGAGGGCCAGCCACGAGCTGCTGCAAAAAACCCTCGCTGCCCTTACCTGCATGGAGCACCGCGGCGGCTGTGGCGGCGACAACCAAAGCGGCGATGGAGCCGGCATTACCACGGCCATTCCCTGGGCGCTGCTGCAGGCAGAGAGGGAGGAGATCCGAGCTTGGGATCCCCGCCGCAGTGCTGTGGGCATGGTGTTCTTGCCCCCGGATCCCGCCGAGTGCCAAGCAGTGCGGCAGCTCATCGACGACTACTTGGCCACCACGGAGTGGGGACGGCCCCTCTGGCGCCGGGTGCCGGTCAATCCGGAGTGCCTGGGGCCAATGGCGCGACAAACCCTGCCTTCTATCTGGCAAATGCTCCTCACCCATCCCAGGCTGGAGGGGGATGAGCTGGAGCGACAGCTCTATTTGCTGCGGCGGCGCCTGCGGCGGCAGGTGGAAAGCCGATTCGGCTTTTACTCCATCTATTTTGCTTCCCTCTCCTGCCGGCTCATCGTCTACAAAGGCATGGTGCAGTCAGCCGTGTTGGGCCAGTTTTACCGCGATCTGCACAACCCCCTCTACGCCACCGCCTACGCCAC
>NZ_JANSJA010000220.1:8469-13074 GCF_047462335.1 Synechococcus sp. H60.1 | reverse complement strand
TGGGCCAGTTTTACCGCGATCTGCACAACCCCCTCTACGCCACCGCCTACGCCACCTACCACCGCCGCTTCAGCACCAACACCCTGCCCCGCTGGTCGCTGGCCCAGCCCTTCCGCTACCTCTGCCACAACGGCGAGATCAACACCTACCTGGGCAATGTCAACTGGATGGCTGCCCGCGAGCCCTCTTTGGCCCATCCCCTCTGGGGCGAGGCCATCGAAGAGCTCAAACCCGTCATCGATCCCGGCACCAGCGACTCGGCAGGCCTGGACGCGGTCTTTGAGCTCTTGGTTGCCTCCGGCTACTCCAGCCAGCAGGCAATGATGGTGCTGATCCCGGAAGCCTACCGCCACCAACCAGAGCTGCAGGATCACCCGGAAGTGGTGGACTTCTACGAGTTTTTCGCTGGCCTGCAGGAAGCATGGGATGGGCCGGCGATGGTGGTCTTCTGCGACGGCAAAACCATTGGCGCCACTCTGGATCGCAATGGCCTGCGCCCAGCCCGCTACGCCCTTAGCCGCGATGGGTTGCTGGTGGTGGCTTCGGAAGCGGGGGTGGTTCCCCTGCCGGAAGCCGAGATCCTAGAAAAGGGGCGGCTGGGGCCAGGGCAGATGCTGACGGTGGATCTGCAAAGTGGCCAGCTCTACAGAAACTGGGAGATCAAGACCCAGGTGGCGGCTCAGCACCCCTATGGAGAGTGGTTGAGGGCTTACCGCGTTCAGCTCGCTGGCCAAGACTTTGAGAGCGCCCCGCAGCTCACCGAAGAGCGACTCCTTCAGATTCAGACTGCCTGCGGCTACTCCTCGGAAGATGTGGAGATGATCATCGAGGAGATGGCGGCTACGGGCAAGGAGCCGGTTTTCAGCATGGGGGACGACGCGCCGCTGGCGGTGCTCTCCACCCAGCCCCACCCCCTTTACGACTACTTCAAGCAGCGCTTTGCCCAGGTCACCAACCCCGCCATCGATCCCCTGCGGGAAAGCTTGGTGATGTCTTTGGAGGTGTACCTGGGATCCAAAGGCAACCTGCTGGAGATCCGTCCGGAGCATGCTCGCCTGCTGCACCTACGCAGCCCGGTGCTCAACGAGGCGGAGCTAGCTGCCCTGCAGCGGACGCCTTTCTCTTGCCGGACGCTGCCCATCCTCTACCCGGTGGCCGCCGGGCCAGAAGGGCTGGCCGCTCAGGTGCGAGCCCTGTGCCAAGAGGCGGCGCAGGCAGTGCGGGAGGGGGCCGAGATCTTGATCCTTTCGGATCGCGGTCTCAGTGCTGAGCAAGCCTTGATCCCGCCTCTGCTGGCCGTGGGTGCCGTCCACCATCACCTCATCCAGGAGGGGCTGCGCCTACGCGCTTCTCTGGTGGTGGAGACCGCCCAATGCTGGAGTACCCACCACTTTGCCTGCTTGATTGGCTATGGGGCCAGCGCCGTCTGCCCTTACCTGGCCTACGAGGCGGTGCGCCAGTGGTGGCACAAGCCCAAGACGCAAACCCAAATGGCCGCCGGCAAGCTGCCCCAGCTCTCTTTGGCCGAAGCCCAACTGAAGTACCGCACGGCCATCGAGGCGGGCTTGCTCAAGATCCTCTCCAAGATGGGCATTTCTCTGCTCTCCAGCTACCACGGGGCGCAGATCTTCGAGGCCATCGGCCTCAGCCAAGAGGTGATCGAGCTGGCCTTCCGCGGCACGGTGTCGCGGGTCGGGGGGATGACGCTGGCGGAACTGGCCCGCGAGGGTATGGCCAACCACTGCCGCGCCTTCCCCGAGCTGAGCGCGAAAAAATTGGAGAACTTTGGCTTTATCCAAGCGCGGCCCAAGGGGGAGTACCACATCAACAGCCCGGAGATGGCCAAGCTGCTGCACAAGGCCATTGCCTCAGGACAGCCCGACCACTACGAGATCTACCGGGCCCATCTGCGCCACCGCCCCCCCACAGCCCTGCGGGATCTGCTGGACTTTCGCAGCGACCGGGATCCCATTCCCCTAGAAGAGGTAGAGCCGGCCACCGAGATCTTCAAGCGCTTTGCCACAGGAGGGATGTCGCTGGGAGCCCTCAGCCGCGAGGCCCACGAGACCCTAGCCATTGCCATGAACCGCATTGGCGGCAAGTCCAACTCCGGCGAAGGTGGAGAAGATCCGGAGCGCTACATCCCCATTACCGATGTGACGCCGGAGGGCACCTCGGCGCGCTTCCCCCACCTGAAGGGCCTGCGCATGGGGGACAATGCCAGCTCAGCCGTGAAGCAGGTGGCTTCGGGCCGCTTTGGCGTGACGCCGGAGTACCTGCTCAACGCGCGGCAAATCGAGATCAAAATTGCCCAGGGAGCCAAGCCGGGCGAAGGCGGACAACTGCCGGGCAAAAAGGTCAGCCCCTACATCGCCAAGCTGCGCCGCTCCAAGCCAGGGGTGACCTTGATCTCGCCGCCGCCCCACCACGACATCTACTCGATTGAGGATCTGGCCCAGTTGATCTTCGACCTGCACCAGGTCAATCCGCAGGCGCAGGTGTCGGTGAAGCTGGTGGCGGAGGTGGGCATTGGCACGGTGGCGGCAGGGGTGGCCAAAGCCAATGCCGACATCATCCAGATCTCCGGCCACGAGGGAGGCACAGGGGCTTCTCCTTTGAGCTCGATCAAACATGCGGGGGCACCCTGGGAGCTGGGCCTGGTGGAAGTGCATCACGCCCTGCTGGAGAACGGCCTGCGGCAGCGGGTGATTCTGCGCGTGGACGGCGGCATTCGCACCGGCTGGGAAGTGGTGATGGCGGCCATGCTGGGGGCGGAAGAGTTTGGCTTTGGGACAGTGGCCATGATTGCCGAGGGGTGCATCATGGCGCGGGTCTGCCACACCAACAACTGCCCGGTGGGGGTGACCAGCCAGAAAGAGGAGCTGCGCAAGCGCTTCCCCGGCACTCCTGACCAGGTAGTAACTTTCTTTACCTTTGTGGCCGAGGAGGTGCGCCAAGTCCTAGCCCAACTGGGCTACCGCTCCTTGGAGGAGGTGATCGGCCGGGTGGATCTGCTCTGCCCCCGTACCGACGCGGCTCTGGAGAAAACCCAGTCCCTCAACTTGGACTATCTGTTGCGGACTCCCCCCGGCTTCGCTCCCCACCAGCGGCCCAAGTGGCTGGAGCATGAGCTGGTGCATGGCAACGGCCCGGTTCTGGACGAGGCAATCCTGGCGCGGCCCGAGGTGCAAAAGGCCATCGAGACCTGCGACACAGCTACAGTAGAGCTCCCCATCGCCAACACGGATCGCTGCGTGGGCGGACGCATTGCCGGCACCCTGGCCCGGCTGTATGGGGATACCGGCTTTGCCCGACAAGGGGGGCTGCTGGATCTGCGCTTTGTGGGCAGCGCCGGCCAGAGCTTTGGGGCCTTTACCTTGGCGGGCATGCGCCTGACCCTGACGGGGGAAGCCAACGACTACGTGGGTAAGAGCATGTGTGGCGGTGAAATTGTCATTCTGGCTCCCCCAGAAGCTCCGCGGGATCCAGCAGAAAACGTGATCCTAGGCAATACTTGTCTGTACGGGGCCACCGGCGGATCCCTGTTTGCCAACGGCCAGGCGGGAGAGCGCTTTGCCGTGCGCAACTCCGGCGCTCAGGCGGTAATTGAGGGATCCGGCGACCACTGCTGCGAATACATGACCGGCGGCGTGGTGGTGGTGCTGGGGCGGGTGGGCCGTAACCTGGGGGCGGGCATGACCGGCGGCCTAGCCTACGTATTGGATGAAGAGGGCAACTTCCCCGCCAAGGTCAACGGCGAGATCGTGCGCATCCAGCGGATACAGACGGCGGCGGCGGAAGCACAACTGAAGGGCCTGATCCAGGAGCACTACCGCCGCACTCATTCTCCCAAAGCTGAGCGCATCCTGCAGAACTGGGAGCGCTACCTGCCTCTCTTCTGGCAGGTGATCCCGCCTTCGGAGGAGGGGAGTGAGCTGACGGATCCGGCGCGATCCCAGCCGGTGGCGCTGCCGTCGTAGGGGATCCGGGGCCTGTCGGTAACACTTCTTATCCCCTCGACGGCCAAAGAGGCTGGTAAACTGCGAGAGTATACTGGCCTTTTCATCCTGTAACCCCTATGAGTTCCACTTTGCAAGCTACCCAAACCCAGGCGCGAGTGCCCACTGAGACCATCCTGACACCGCGCTTCTACACCACCGACTTCGAGGCCATCGCCAAGATGGGGTTAGGCGATCGAGAGGCCGACTTCCGGGCCATCCTGGAGGAGTTTCGCGCCGACTACAACCGCCACCACTTTGTCCGCGGCGAGGAGTTCAACCAAGATTGGGAAAGCCGGCTTGATCCGGAGGCGCGGCGGCTGTTTGTGGAGTTTTTGGAGCGCTCCTGCACGGCGGAGTTCTCTGGCTTCCTGCTCTACAAGGAGCTATCTCGCAAGCTGAAGGAGACCAACCCGGTCTTGGCCGAGTGCTTTGCCCTGATGAGCCGCGATGAGGCCCGCCACGCCGGCTTCCTCAACCGCGCCATGGGCGACTTCAACATGGCCTTTGACCTGGGCTTTTTGACCAAGCACAAGTCCTACACCTACTTTGCGCCCCGCTTTATCTTCTACGCCACCTATCTCTCCGAGAAGATCGGCTACTGGCG
>NZ_JANSJA010000220.1:0-8369 GCF_047462335.1 Synechococcus sp. H60.1 | reverse complement strand
ATGGAGGTGATCTACAAGACCAACCGCGAGGCGGCCAAGGTCTTCCCGGTGGTGCTGGATGTGGAGAACCCTGAGTTTGTGTGCCGGCTGCAGAAGTGCGTGGCCAACAACGCCAAGTTGAGGGAGATTGCCCGCGGTTCTGGCCCCTTCAAGGGCCTGCGCAAGCTGCCCCTTTACCTCAACAACGCCTACCAGTTCCTGCGGCTGTTCCTGCTCAAACCGCGCAAAGCTGGCTTTTACTTGTGGGAGCAGCCGGAGCCTCGTTTTGGAGAAGCGGCTGTTTCTGCTTGAGCGGCTCTTGATCCCAGCTCAGTATCGGTAAACCTCGTAGGTCAGCCATGAACATCGCCGCCGAGATTACGCCCCTCTTTTTGTTGGGAACGCTGGCCTTTTTGGGGTGGGGGTTCTGGCGAGCCCGCCAGCGGGGATCCCTGGCTGTCTGGGTGTGGTTCCAGGGATCCCTGCTCCTTTTGCCCTGGGTGGTCTTCCTAGGGCTGCTGCTGTTTGGGGTTTACCTCAGCTTTGCTGGCTTCCTGCTGCTATTGCTGGTGTTCACGGGGCTCTACATTGCCGTGGGGCGCAAAACCCGCCAGTTGGCCCAGCAGGAGCTGCAGGCGCGGCGACAGCAGTTGGCCCAGATGGAGGAGCGGCAGGAAATCCCCTCGGAAGGGGCTGGGGAGACGCCTGTCGAGCAACCTTTGGTCTTGCGGGGCATCTCTGCGGAAGATTTGCAGGCGATTCAATCCATCTTCGGTCTGGACACCTTCTTCGTCACCGAGACCATTCCCTACGGGGAGGGGGCAATCTTCAAGGGCAACCTCCGCCGGGACGCAGAGGTAGTGGTGCCCCTGCTGACAGAAAAGCTGAAGGAGCGGCTGGGCAACCGCTACCAACTGTTTTTGGTGGAAGATGCCTCGGAAAAGCCGGCGGTGGTGGTCTTGCCAGATGAGATCGTCAACTACCGCGCTTCGACAGGGGCACAGATCCTGGCTGCGGGCCTGATGATAGCTAGCTTTCTGGCCACTTTGGAGGTGGGGGCCAACCTGCTGGGCTTCCGGCTGTTAGAGGCGCCGGGGCGCTGGGTGGAGGCCCTGCCGGTGGCGGCGGGGATCTTTGCCATTTTGCTGGTGCACGAGACCGGACACCGCTGGATGGCCGGCAAGTACGGCGTACGCCTCAGCCCAGCTTTTGTTATTCCCAGTTTGGGGATTGGCACGCTGGGATCCCTAAACCGCATCCAGTCGCCGGTGCCCAACCGCAAGGCCCTGTTTGACATTGCCTTTGCCGGCCCGGCGGCGGGGGGTCTCCTTTCCTTGGTGGTGCTGCTGGTTGGCCTGAAGCTCTCCGGCTCCAGTGGCCTATACGTGCCCACGGAGATCTTCCGCAGCTCCATCCTGGTGGGCACGCTGGCGCGGCTGGTGCTGGGATCCCAGTTGCAGGGGGAGCTGGTGCCCATTCACCCCTTCGTGGCCGTGGGCTGGATTGGCTTGGCCATCACCGCCTTGAGCCTGCTGCCGGCGGGCCAGTTGGATGGCGGGCGGATCGTGCAGGCGGTGTACGGGCGGAAGACGGCGGCACGTGCTACGGTCATCACCCTGATTGCTCTGGCAGTGGCAGCCATCAGTAATGTTTTGGCCCTCTACTGGGCGCTGCTGATTCTCTTTATTGCCCGCGAGCCGGAGCGTCCGCCGCAGGATGAGATTACCGAAACCGACGGCCAGCGGGATGCCTTGGCGCTGCTAGCTCTCTTTTTGATGGTGATGACCCTGCTGCCCATTGCCCCAGCCTTGGCGGGCTTCCTCAACCTCCCCAACGGCTAAAGTCTGGGAAGCTCGATGTCGCCGCCGGGAAAGGGCTTTGGTCCCAGCCGAGATAATAGAGAGAAGCACCTGCAGCGCCTGCTGCTTCAGGCTGTCCACCATCACCAGGCGGGGCAACTGCAGGAGGCCATCTCCCTCTACCAACAGGTGTTGCAAGCCCAGCCCGCCCACCCGGAGGCGCTGCACCTCTTGGGGGTCTGTCGGCAGCAGCAGGGATCCCTGGAGGAAGCCATTGCCCTGATGCAGCAGGCCTTGGCGCAGCAGCCGTGGTTTCCCGACGCCCACTTGAATTTGGGCATTGTTCTCAAGCAGGCGGGGCGGCTGGGGGAGGCAAAAGCCCACCTCCAGCGGGCTCTGGAGCAAGGGGGGCCGGATCCGGAAGTTCTGTACCAGTTGGGACTGGTGCTGCGGCAGCAGGGGGAGTTGGAGGCGGCCCTGGTGCCGCTGAGGCAGGCTCTGGAGTTGCAGCCAGACTTTGCCGATGCTGCCTATACGCTGGCCATCCTGCTGCGGGACTGTGGCCGGGAGGAGGAAGCTGCCGAGCTGTTCTACCGCCTCTGGCAAACTGATCCTGCCGATTTGGCGGCGGCCCTGGGCTGGTGTGTCAGCCAGTTGCCCCTGCTCTACGACACCTCTGAGCAGATCCCAGTTGCCCGGGAGCGCTACCGCCAAGCTCTGCAGCAGGTGAAGGCCCGCTGGGCACAACTGCCGCGGGATCCCAAAACCCTAGAGCGGGCAGCTGCTGGTGTTGGCTCCGTCCAACCCTTCTTTTTGCCCTACCAGGGCCAGAACGACCGCGAGCTGCAGCACCTGTACGGATCCCTGGTGGGGGAGGTGATGGCGGCTCGCTACCCGCAGCCCCCCGTTCTCCTGCGGCGCTGTCCTGGGCGGCTTCGGGTGGGTATCGTCTCCGGCCTGTTCCGGGATCACTCTGTTTGGAAGATCCTGACCCACGGCTGGGTAGAAGCTTTGGATCGCTCCCAAGTGGCCCTCTACGGCTTCCACACCTCGGCCGTCCAAGACGAGATTACGCGCTCCCTGCCACCGCGTTTTGAGCAGTTTATAGCCGGATCCCGCAGCTTGGCGGAGTGGCAGGCGGCAATTCGAGGGGCCCAGCTGGACGTGCTCCTCTACCCGGAAGTGGGCATTGACCCGGTCTGCGCCCAGTTGGCCGCCTTGCGTTTGGCCCCTGTGCAGGCCATGGCCTGGGGACATCCGCAAACCTCTGGCCTGCCGACGCTGGACGTTTTCATCAGCAGCGAACTAATGGAGCCGCCGGATGGGACCGGCCACTACACCGAGCAGCTCCTGCCCCTACCCGGCATCGGCACCTACTACATCCCTTTGGACGTTGACCCCGCCCCTGTGGACTGGCAAGCGTGGGGTGTGGATCCCGATAGGGTGCTCTACCTCTGCGCCCAATCTCTGTTTAAGTACCTGCCCCAGTACGACGAGGTCTTCCCCCGCATTGCTCGGGAGGTGGGGCGGTGTCAATTCCTGTTTTTGCGGGGCCGCCTCTCCCAAGGGATCCGCCAGCGCTTCTGGCAACGGCTACAGCGGGCCTTCCGCGCCTACGGCCTGGCCGTAGAAGACTATGTGCTGCTGCTGCCGGAACTCTCCCCCGCCCAATATGCCGCCTACAACGCCCTGGGAGATGTTTACCTGGACAGCATTGGCTGGTCTGGCGGCAACACCACCCTGGAAGCCCTGCCCCACGGGCTGCCCATCGTCACGCTGCCGGGATCCCTAATGCGGGGTCGCCACACCTACGCCATCCTGCAGCAGATGGGGATCCATGCAACCATCGCCTCTAACCTAGATGAGTATGTCCAGATGGCTGTGCGCCTGGGCCTGGATGACTGCTGGCGGGAACAGATGGGCCAGCAGGTAAAAGCCCGCCAGGAGCGCGTCTACCGGGATCCGGCCCCCATCCGCGCCCTGGAAGCCTGGTTGCAAAGTCTAAAGACCTGAGGGTTGGTTTCAGCCTGATAGCCCTAGCGCTAAGTTGCTTGGGCCAGCCCTTCTCCAGCGGGATCCCGGCCTTCCAGACGGCAGAACAGTTGCCGCATCAGCAGCTCCCGTTGGCCCAGCGAGAGATGGGGGGCAAGGGCACTGGGAAAATGAGGCATGGCCAGAGTGACGCGATCCAGCAAGTCGGCGCGGCGGTGCTTTTGCTGGATGGCCCAAGCCCGCTGCACAAGCTCTGCGGCTGTTTCCAGCTCCAGCCCTGCTCGTTCGGCCAGCCAAGCCGCCAATTGCTCCAGATCGGGATCAAAGCGCAGCCGGTACATGTAGATCAGCATGCCGATCCCAAGCACTAGGCCTATGGCGCTGGCCACATAGGCAGCCTTGATGGTAGTTCCCGGCAGATAGGCCACCGCCGAGACGCGCAAGATTTCATAAGGGATGCGAATTAAGCTGTAGCCGACAACATAGGTCCAAACCCAGGTGCCATCCTTAAGCTTGGGAAATCGCCAGAACATCCCCATCAAGAGAGCAAACAGAACCAGGTTAAGGAGGCTCTCGTAGAAAAAGATGGGGTGAAAAAACTCAAACTGGCTGTATTCCGGCTCGCGGGCTTGGGGGGGGATGTATACCCGCAAGGGCCACCTGCTGTCGGGGGGAATAGGGGCACCGTAGGCCTCGGAGTTAAAAAAATTGCCCCAGCGCCCGATGGCTTGGCCCAAGATTAACCCCGGCGTGAGCACATCGGCGTACTTCCAGCCGTTGATCCCGGTGGCGCGGCAATAGAGGCAAAGAGCAAGCGCGCCAGCCAAGATCCCACCGTGGATGATGATGCCTCCCCGCCAGATGGCGAAGGCCGAGAGGGGATCGTCCCTGAACTCTGACCAGTGGGTGAGGACATAGTAGAGGCGGGCGCCCAGAAACCCAGACACCACCAGCCACAGGGCCAGGATCTCGACCCGTTCGCTGGCCTTGCCGGGCTCTTTCTCCAGATGGCGAGCCTCTGCTAGGGCTTTGGTTAGGAGCAGGCCGACCAACACGGCAATAGCCATCAGCAGGCCGTACCAGCGCAGCCCCAGCCCACCTACCAGCGGAGTTTCAGGGGGAAAACGGAAGACAAACTCTCCCGGTGAGCTGAAGGTAAGGCCCAGCAGCCTTGCACCCCATAGGTTCATTAACAGCACGCTCTGCACCTCAAAATCCTCAACTCAGTCCCCCTGTCGATCCAGCTTGCCTCTACTCGCGCAACACATAGCCTACACCGCGCACTGTTTGGATGAGGCGCTTTTCCCCTTGGCCTTCGATCTTGAGGCGCAAATAGCGAATATAAACCTCGATGATGTTGGAGTCGCCCGTAAAGTCATACCCCCACACATGCTCCAAAATCTGTTGGCGGCTGAGCACCTGGCGAGGGTGTTCCATCAAGTAGCGCAGCAGCTCATATTCCTTGGCCGTCAGCTCCACCTGTCGCTCTCCCCGGCTCGCCTGCCGCGTCACCGGATCCAGTGTCAAATCCATAAACACCAACCGGCCGTCGCGGGATCCCTTGGGGTGCTGCAAATAGATCCGTATCCGCGCCAGCAACTCCTGCAGGCTAAAGGGCTTGACCACGTAGTCATCTGCCCCAGCATCCAGCCCTGCCACCCGATCTGCCACCTCGTCGCCGGCGGTCATCAGCACCACGGGCACGCGGTTGCCCGTCAAGCGCAGTTGCCGACAAACCTCCAACCCTGAGATCCCGGGCAACAGCCAGTCCAGCAGCACCAAGTCGGGATTCTGGTCGCGGGCTGCCGCCAACCCTGCCGTGCCATCGCCGACCACACTCACCCGATATCCCCTATAGGCCAGCTCAGTTTCCAGGAAACGGGCCAGTTTGGCCTCATCTTCGATCACCAGAATGTGGGCAGAGGAGGATTCCGGTTCTGGCATACTCTCTCCTCAAAAGAAGAGGCGGGAAACTTGCTCACTGCCCACCAGCATACCTTAGCCGTGGGAACTGGCAGTACTGATCAATCCATCCTGCTCCCGAAGTTGGTTTGCTGAGTGTTGCTACCGTACCCCTTGATTCTTTGACAGGCTGTACCTGAGTTCCTATAAAGATTTTGACCTGTCTAGCAGCCCAGCCTAGCATAGCTCCTGGGACTTCCTTGCTGGCAGTGCTGACGGGATTAGAAAGTTAAGTTTTCCAGGGCTAGAGTTCTTCTCGATCTGCTGATTGCATTCTGCTTGGGGATCTCTAAGCTGTCACTGCTTCCGGTTTTATCTCTGCTAGGAGAAAGAGTAGACGAGATTGGGATCCCTTCCCATCACCCACAAGCTATTAGGGCTGGCAACATAACGGTATGCCGCTCTCTTCTTGCTCGCGCTGTACAGCCGGTCAGCGAGCTCCGCAATCTCCAAATGTAACGCAAGCCGTTCTAGCCAGGCGACAGGAATTCCTTGTACACCATAGTACGCTCCTGCCACTTGCCCACATACCGCAGCGGTTGTGTCGGCATCGTTGCCTAGATTTGCCGCCATGAGAACCGCTTCCTCAAAACTGTGGGAACGAACAAAACACCACATCGCCGCTTCCAGACTGTCCACCACATACCCGGAGCCTCGTATCTCATCTTCCAGCTTTTGACGGTAGGCTCCGCGGGCAATCGCAACGATCTTCTCGGCCCCCACGAATGTCTGGCTGTCACCCAGGGCAACCTCATCCTTTGAGCTGCCAGATAATGCCCGACAAATGATCCGCGCCAAAAGACGACAAGCATCTAGGCATTCCGCCGCACCGTGAGTAATTCGGGAACTCTCCGCTGCAAATCGTTCTGCTGCTTCCAGGTTCGGGAAGAAGAACATAGGAATCGGCGCTAACCGCGTTATGCACCCATTGCCGGCTGAGCGCGGATCGCTTGACCCGGCAAAGGGGTTTCCTGTCTGGCGAAACCTGCGCAATGCAGAGGCGGTCGTAGAACCTATGTCGAAGCATGTCCCAGTACTGCTCAAGTAACCCGTCTCGGCCCACTTGCAATAACGCCTCATTTGATCATGAGCGTCGAACCCGTTGCACTCAACAAGGCTGGTTGCTAGGCAAAGCGCCATCGAAGTATCATCAGTCCACTGGCCTGCACGGAGATGGAATGGACCTCCGCCAACCATATCCGTCAGCGGTGTAAAGCTTCCCCGTGGACGAAACTCAACGGTAGTGCCGATAGCATCCCCAACGGCAAGACCGAGAAGACACCCACGGAAACGGTCTTGTTGCTGCATCTGCGTTCTCCCAAGTGGGGTAACGTTTGAGCTCAGTCCGCGGCCCGTCAGGGCCGTCGCGCCTGCAGCGATGAGTTAGGAATACTCAATATCTATTAAAACCTTTCCTTTACTACCAGCACCAACATTCACTTTTACCCCCTCAATGGGGACATCTAGATGGAAGCCTGCCTGCTCATCCATCATAATTTTCATCCGTTTTGCCCCGTGTTCTTTGCCGGCCTTGATTAGGTCAACGGCTACCTTCGATTGCTTCTCTACAGCTTTCCCAGGTTCTAGAAAATCAAAGACCTTATCAGCGATCCAAAAGAACGGAGCATAAATTTGGCCAAGAACAGGAATTTCACGGAGATCTTTGATTGCGCTCCGAAAGCCATCTCTTGTTGTCAGGTCATAGTTGCTTTTCATAATTGGCACTTTGTCAGAAGGACTCCTAACAGTTGAACTCACCCGCCGTCAATGACTTAGAGTGCTGAAGATAGCCTAGCATACAGTCGGGGGCAGTAACTTGTTACACTATGTAAGTTTTTCGCTGTTCGCCTCTACTACCCACCAACCCCAGCGCCCCCTCACCAACAACCTTTGGAGCAGGTCAGTGATGCTCTCCGAGTCAAGCACTACTCCTACCAGACTAAGAAATTTTATCTTCTCCGGATCCGTCGATATATCTTGTTTCACAACAAGCGACACCCCAAGGAGATGGGTGGCGAGCAGATCAATGCCTTCTTAACCCACTTAGCGGTGGAGGAGGGGGTGGCGGCGTCCACGCAGAACCAAGCTCTCAGTGCGCTGTTGTTCCTTTACCGAGAAGTTTTGCGTCTGGAGCTAGACCTTAACCTAGACGCCGTATGAGCCAAGTGCTCACGCTATTTGCTTACGGTCTTAACCCCTGAGGAGGTCAAGGCTGTCATTGTGCATCTGTCTGGGATCTATCGCTTAGTGGTGCAGGTGCTGTATGGCAGTGGCTTGAGGTTGGCAGAAGCTCAGCAGCTCCGGGTTAAAGATGTGGATTTTGCCCAACGGCAACTGGCGATTCGCCATAGCAAAGGGATGGAGAGCCGGTTAACGATGCTGCCAGAAACCCTAGTGGAACCTTTGCAAGAACACTTGCTCTGGGTCCAGCGACAACATCAGCAGGACTTGGAATAAGGATATGGCTCTGTCTATTTGCCCTTTGCTTTGGAGCGCAAGTACAGCCTGTTCAAGAATCAAGGGGTACATTAGATTTCTTTACGCTATACTTTTTTATATTTTGCTCCCAGCTCACGAACAATAGGTACAGCCTGTTAAGGAATCAAGGGGTACAGTAGCAACACTTAGCAAACCAAC
>NZ_JANSJA010000219.1:0-5456 GCF_047462335.1 Synechococcus sp. H60.1 | reverse complement strand
TCGATATCCTAGTTGAATTTATGGGTAAAGCCGACTCCAAGCATTACTTGAGTCTGCTCTTCTACTTGGAAGATAAACTTGGATGCTCCTTAGACCTTGTCACCGACAAGGCTCTGCGCCCCGAACTCCATCCATTGATAGAAAAAGAAGCAATCTATGTCCCGTGAATATCTGTGAAGTATCATCTAAACCAAGAGCCAATCTAGAGATAGCGGCTGATGTCTTCTCCCTGTTCTGCCAAGAACGACAAAGCCCGGAAGCGCAGCCCTACCACCTGATCGTAGAAGGGGTTGAGCTTGCACATCGGTGGGATGTGCATTATTTTGTGGCCAAACAGCACCACATCTCGCTCGAAAGGACAGCGAGCCGGGATCCACCGACACAAAAAGTGGGCCAGCCGGAGATCCCTAACTTCAATGCTATCAATTGCCGCTCGAATTGGTTGCAAGGGCGCCTGCAGCCAGTCGTGCAGGTGAGCCGCAGGCTTGAAGTACGTGGAAGTCATGGAATCCGTTTGCTCCTCTGAAGCTTTGCGCGCACGTTGCCAAGAAATCGTGGTAGAGCCCATAAGCTTTCACCTCAACACCTCAAGGGTGTTCGCTCTCTGCAGCAGTCATGCTCTCCTGCCCGGGTTTGTATCTAGGGAAACAGGAAGGCGTTTCTCTCCAGACTCAGTCTGCCTTCGGCGGCCAGAAACTTGCCTGGGTAACACAAAATCTCTGCTCAAGTTTGTAGAGGTACACATTTTGTATTCAAAAGTTAACCTGCAACGAAAACTACAGAATTGACCGCCTTGGCTGGCGAGCTGCCAGGGCTTGGGGATCCAGCTCAAGGCTGTTGTCCCTATTTCCAGGATGGAACAGAGCTTGGGCCTATGGTAGAGGGATCCCCGCACCAAAAGTTACCTTGAAGCATTGTTTTTCTTTATGATCAATATTTTCTCAAGATGTTGTTGTCGAGAGTTACAGGAGATAACGAGCAAGGGATCCCGGCTGCTGGGCACTCTACAATTCCAGGAGAGGTTCCCAGCGAGTGGGAAGCGGGCAGGGGATGGGGATCTCCTCTTCTTACTCGGTCTTTCTTCAGAGGCTGCTTATGAAATTGGCCTATTGGATGTATGCTGGCCCCGCCCACATCGGCACGCTGCGGGTGGCCAGTTCCTTCAAAAATGTCCACAGCATCATGCATGCTCCCCTGGGGGACGACTATTTCAACGTGATGCGTTCCATGTTGGAGCGGGAGCGGGACTTTACCCCGGTAACTACCAGCGTCGTTGACCGGCAGGTGTTGGCGCGGGGATCGGACGAGAAGGTGATTCGCAACATCGTCCGCAAAGATGGCGAGGAGCAGCCGGATTTGATTGTCGTCACCCCCACCTGCACCTCCAGCATTTTGCAGGAGGATCTGCATCACTTTGTGCGGCAGGCCCAGTTGGCCAGCCGCTGCGACGTGCTGCTGGCCGATGTCAACCACTACCGGGTCAACGAGTTGCAGGCCGCCGATCGCACCCTGCAGCAGATTGTGGAGTTCTACATCAACAAAGCCCGCAAAAGCGGCGAATTGGACGGCTTACCCCAGAAGACAGAACGTCCTTCCTGCAATATCCTCGGCATCTCCAGCCTGGGCTTTCACCACGCCCACGATCTGCGGGAGTTGAAAAAGTTGCTGCGGGATCTGGGTATCGACCTTAACTTGGTGATCCCCCAGGGGGCCAGCGTCCACGATCTCAAGCATCTGGGGCGGGTCTGGTTCAACGTGGTGCCCTACCGCGAACTGGGGCCGATGACAGCTCGCTACTTGCAGGAGCAGTTTGGCACGCCCTACGTGGAGATCACCCCCATGGGAGTGGTGGAAACAGCCCGCTTCATCCGCCAAATCCAGCAGGTTCTCAACGAGCAAGGGATCCCGGTGGACTACGAGCCCTACATCCAGGAGCAGACCCTACATGTTTCCCAGGCGGCCTGGTTCTCCCGCTCCATCGATTGCCAAAACCTGACCGGCAAAAAGGCAGTGGTTTTTGGGGATTGCACCCATGCGGCAGCGATCACCAAGATCCTGGCCCGCGAGATGGGGATCCACGTGGTCTGGGCGGGCAGCTATTGCACCTACGATGGCGAGTGGTTCCAGGCGGAGGTGGGCGGGTATTGCGATCAGGTGCTGCTGACGGAGGATCACACCCGTGTGGCCGATGCCATTGCCCAGGCGGAGCCTGCTGCTATCTTCGGCACCCAGATGGAGCGGCATGTGGGCAAACGGCTGCGGATCCCTTGTGGGGTGATCTCCGCGCCCATCCACGTGCAGGATTTTCCCATCGGCTACAAGCCCTTTTTGGGCTACGAGGGCGCCAACCAAGTTGTGGACTTAATCTACAACTCCTTTACCCTGGGCATGGAGGATCACCTGCTGGAGGTCTTCGGCGGCCACGACACCAAAGAAGTGATCCACAAGAGCCTGAGCGCCGATTCCGATCTCATCTGGACGCGGGAGGCCCAGGCGGAGCTGAACAAGGTGCCCGGCTTTGTGCGGGGCAAGGTGAAGCGCAACACCGAAAAATTTGCCCGCGAGCGGGGATTGACCGAGATCACTCTAGAGGTTATGTATGCGGCCAAGGAGGCTCTCGGGGCTTGACGGGATCCATCCGACGTGATGGAAGCTCTGGCTCGCCGATCCACAAACCTTGCTTGCAACTCCCGTACAATGCCGCACAACCGCTCGTCTGAAACGGCCAGGGTTTTGGAGGCAATCTTGTCTGGCACGCCGCCGAAAAACGCCTCGGCAATGCCCCTAGCGATACAGCCCGTTGAGGGGCCGACAGCGCGCTCCCCCTGCAAGTTATCCTGCCGAGTCGACCAAGCCTCGCACCGCCCGCACTAGCTCGGCGGGCAGCGGAGAGGCGGGATCCCAGCACAGCTCCAGTTGGTTGGGATCCCTGGGCAGATCTTCCTGGCAGGGGCCCGTGTGCAGGACAGCCACACACCGCAGGTTGCCCCGATCCCGACAAAACTCATGCCAGAGAGGAATAGCCGCCGGATCCCGGCTGACCAAGAGGTAATGGGAGCAGGCTTCCAGGACCGGCTGCTTGTGGGGATCCACCTTGCCGCCCACATCCACGATCACCAAGCTTTTTTGTTGGCGCAGGGCGAGGATGGCCTGGGCGTGGAAGCTGAAAAATTCAGGGGTCAAGCCTCCCCGGTAGCGGTGCTTGAGGATTTTGGCTTCTTCCGGCGGCAGATCCAACGTCCAATTTCCTTCCCCATCCCAGTGGGCCCGCTGTAGATAAACGTTGGGATCCTGGGGCAGCAGGGCCTCGAAAAGAGCGCGGGCCAGGCGGCTTTTACCGCTATCCGGAGGGCCCACCACCATCACTGCCGCCGCCAATTCTGAGCCTGGCCTGCCCTGCACCCAGGGGATGATCTCGCCCACCTGCACCTCTGGGCTGTGGCTGGAGACCACCACTGCCCCCAGTCGCGGGTCGTAGCAGGCCACCCAGCGGGTGAAGTGGCACTCATGCACCAACCAGCCGTAGAGCCAAATGGGGGCGCGCCCGCTCAGCACCACTCCCAAGCGGGTATCGATCCCAGGAGGCAGGCGCAGTTGGGCCAGGTCTTCCGGGAAAACCAGCCGATCCGGCCGGGTCAACTCGATTTCAATGACCTGAAACGATAGCCCGCCAAGATGGGGTTTCTGCGGCCAATGGGCCAGATAGCCAGACCGCAACTGCAGTGCTACAGCAGCCATAGCAATGGGGACGAAATGACAACAGACTGGCTCCAGTATGGAAAAGATTGGAATCGGGAGCTTCCAATTGTTGGCAGAGTAGGAGTGGAGGGATCGGGCCCTGCGCTGGGGCTGGCTTTGGAGGAGAGAGAGGAGATGAACGAGCTGCCTCTGACGGTGGAGGTGTTGCGCTGGCTGGCGGGCGGACAGTTGCCAGAGCGCCTGGAGCGGGCGGTGCGTCTGTGGGTGCTGCTCCAGTGCCTCTATGGCGAAAACCGCTGGCCGGATCTGCCGCAGACCTTTGGCTACACCCACCTTCGGGATCGTCTCTTCTCGCCCCACCACCCCAAGCAGGATTTGTCCCACGGGATCTCCTGCCCGGATCCCGGCTGCATTTGCCAGAAGCCCCTGAGCTTTTGGCTAAAGGATCCCGACCTGGTGGCCGCCTTGAAAGCCGAAGTTCCCCATCTGGAGACGCTGCTGGCTAGCCGGCCCTTTTTCAAGACCCACCGCACCCTGCGCAAAGAGCTGGACTACCTGGCCGCTCGGGGCTGGCTGCAGCCAATCGAGGCCAACTCCAAGCGAAGAGATAACTTTCGCTGCCGCGCCGCCGGGGATCGCCCCTCCTTGCCGACGGCTGCCTCGGCCTTGACGTTGTCGGGCGGCCAGCTTGAGCAGATCTACCACGTCCTCAGCGACGTGGCCTTTGTGCATCCCGATGTGCAGGTGTTGCTGGACGATATCTGGAGAGGTCATCAACACCGGCAGCGGCGGCTCTTTGTCTGGTTTGAATACATCCTCTCCGACGAACAGCAGGAGCGGGTGGACGAATACCAAAACCAGCTAGAGGCCTTCTGGACAAAACCGGCGGCAGGGCTGATCCGCTTTGATTACGAAACCCGCCAGCACGGGATCCAAAGGGTTTTCACCTACCCGGTTTGCCTGTTTTATGCCCGCCGCGCCAAGTATTTGGCGGCCTTTGGTCAGCTCCCGCAGGCTGCCGGATCCCTGGGCTGGCACAATTTTCGCCTGGATCGCATTCGCTCGCCTCGCCTGACAGTGGTGCCCTGGTCTGACCCTACGGTGCCGCCGGAACTCTTGGCCCGCCAGAAGCAAGGGAACTTGCCCACTCCTGAGGAGGTGCAAGCGGCCTGGGAAGAGGCCTGGGGATCTGATTTCTATCTGCCCAAGGCGCTCTTGATCCTGCGCTTTGCGCCCGAGTTTGCCCGCCGCTACGTGGACAACACGGTGCGCCACCCCACCTTCCAGCCCATTGCCTACGAGCGGATCCCGGCTTTGGTGCGGCGGGAGATCGCCGATGCGGGGGAACAGGAAAAGATCTTGCACATTCTCCGGCAGAGGCCAGCCAGCGACCGCTACTTCCGCGCCTATGTGCGGGTGGGAGACACCAATTTCACCATGCGCCTGCGGGACTGGCGACCCAACGGCGAAGTGATTGCCCCTCTGGCCTACCGGGAACAGATGGCCCAAGAAGCACAGGCGGAGCTGCAGTTTTATCGGCCCGAGTTCGTGCTTTCTTGACCTACCCGTCCATAATCTAGATATTAGATATGGTGTGGTCGAACCTAGTATGAGTCCAGAATCTGAGATTCATTACTAAACTACCACAACATGTTGGAAAACGCTATCTCGTTTCTGCTCCCTAAAAGAAAAACAAGAAAGTGAACTCCTGACTCGTAGATTGACCATCTCGCTTGGCTATCAAAACATTCAACTTA
>NZ_JANSJA010000218.1:0-5543 GCF_047462335.1 Synechococcus sp. H60.1 | reverse complement strand
GGACATGGATTTTGAGGACAGCCTCCAGCTACAGGTGGCTGCGAAGCTTGTAGCTTTCCAGGGTGTTGGCCAGCAGCATCGTCACCGTCATCGGCCCCACGCCGCCCGGCACAGGCGTGATGGCAGCGGCCCGCTCTTTAACCGCTTCGTAGTCCACATCTCCCACCAACTGCTCAGCTCCGTCAGGGCCTTGGATACGGTTGATGCCTACATCGACCACCACAGCCCCCGGCTTCACCATTTCTGCCTTGAGCAAGCGAGGGCGCCCCACGGCCATGACTACAATGTCGGCACTGCGGGTTACTTCGGCCAGGTTGGGTGTACGGGAGTGGGCCATGGTAACCGTGGCGTCGGCAGCCAACAACATCAGGCTCAGGGGCTTGCCCACCAGGATGCTGCGACCGACCACCACCGCCTTTCGTCCGGCAATCGGGATCCCTTCTGCCTCCAGCAGGCGCATCACGCCCAGGGGGGTACAACTGCGCAGGCCGGGCTCGCCGCGCACTAGCCGGCCCAAGTTGAGGGGGTGTAGCCCGTCCACATCTTTGGCAGGATCGATGGCCAGAAGGGGCGGGATGGGATCCCAGCCGGGGGGCAAGGGCAGTTGCACAAGGATGCCGTCCACCCGCTCGTCCTGGTTGAGTTGGGCGATGGCGTCGAGCAGATGGGCGGGGGAGTCTTGGGCGGAAAAATGGCGGCCAAAGGAGGCGATGCCCACCCGCTCACAGGCCCGCTCTTTGCCGCGCACGTAAGCCGCACTGGCGGGATCCTCTCCAACCCGCAGCACCGCCAATCCCGGCGGACGCCCCACCCGCGGCAGCCAAGCTTGCACTTGGGCGGCCATCTCCGCTTGCAGGCGAGCAGCCAGGGCTTTGCCATCCAAGGTCTTGGCGGACATAGAGGGCGCCCCAAAGGATCTTGACAACTTGACCATCTTCAGGGGCACCGCCCCCTTCGTCAAGCCTTGCCCCCGTTGAGCAACAGCAGCAGGGGCACCTGGGGCCTTTGCCCAGTTTCTTGGACTGCCCCATTCCCCCCGGCTCTAGAACTCGCGCAGCTCTTCTTCGCCAGGGCCTAACTCCTCAATGAGGATCTCCACCTGCTGCCGTTTTTGCTCCAAAAACTGGGCGCAGCGCTTTAGGGTCTGGGCGGCCTGCTGGAAGCGCTCCACCACTTCCTCCAGATCCAGCTCCCCCGATTCAATCTGGGCAATCAAACTTTCCACTTCGGCAATGGCTGCTTCGTAGCGCCAGGGATCCTCACGTTTGCGGCGGCTCATGGCTCTCCTCCACTCGGGCCCAGAGGCTTCCCGAGGCCAGTTGTATCCTCAGCCGGGTCTGCGGCGGTAGGTGGTGGGTGCGAACCAGGGATCCCCGTTCGTCCCGCACCAGGGCATAGCCCCGCCTGAGGACGGCGGCAGGGTCGAGGGCTTGCAGGTGCTCCTGGAGGGCCTGTTGGCGCTGTTGCTGCTGCTGAAGGTGATGGCGCACGGCCTGGACAAGGTGCTGCTGTCGTTGGGCTAGGCGCTCCTGCGCCTGTTGCAGCAGCCGCTCCGGATGGATTTGGGCGAGATGGCGCTGGGTGTGCTGGAAGCGCCGCTGTGCCCTCTCCAAAGCCTGCAGCGTGCGTTCGATCAACTTCTGGCGCAACTGGGATCCCTGGCGCTGCAATTCCCGCAGATCGGGCACGATCCGCTCGGCCGCCGCTGTGGGGGTGTGGGCCGCGTAGTCGGCCGCGTAGTCCGCCAAGGTCTCGTCCCGCTGGTGGCCGATCCCCGTCACCACCGGAATAGGGCACTCGGCAATGGCCCGCACCACCCGCTCATCGTTAAAGCAAGCCAAATCCTCGCCGGATCCACCCCCTCGAGCAATCAGCAGCACTTCCGCCCGCCCATCCTGTTCCACCCGGCGAATGGCCCGCACGATCGACTCCGGGGCCGCTTCCCCTTGCACCTGGGCCGGCGAAAACAGCACCCGCAGCCCGGGGTAGCGCTGGTTGAGGGTGCGGCGGATATCGCCCCAGCCGGCGGCGTCGGGAGAGCTGACGACGGCAATGCACTGAGGGTGGGTAGGTAGAGGCCGCTGGTTGTCGAACAGGCCCTCGGCAGCCAGGCGGGCCTTGAGCTGCTGCAAGCGCCACGCCAACAGCCCCTCGCCCGCCGGCAGCAGTTGCCAGATAACAAGGCGATAGTAGCTGCCGCCGCTGTAGATGCCGATTTGCCCCAGCGCAAGCACCTGTTGCCCCACTTCCGGCCAGACGCTGAGCCGGGCAGTCTGGCTTTGCCACACAACCCCCTTGAGGACATCGCCGCTTTCCGGATCCACCAGGGTCAGGAACAGGTGGCCGTTGCGGTTGCGCTGGCAACTGGAGATTTCTCCGACCACCCACAGCCTGGCCAAGTAGGGATCCCCGGCCAGCAGCGACTTCAAGTAGCCGGACACTCCCCCCACCGAGAGCAGGGGGACTTCCTCGGCAGGAAAGGATTCTGTCCCGAATTCCAGGCCATCAAAGGCCAGAGCCATTGCTTGCGGCTCCAGATCGCGCATACGGCGCTTCCCCATGGGAATGCTCGGGATCCCATCTAGAATAGGCGACGACGGGGCGAGAGAGGAGGTGAGCTGCGGTGACCTTCGCCCATTGGCTGGGGCTGGCAGCGCTGCTGGGCCTGTTGGTTCTGCTCTGGCAGATCCGGCAGATCCTGCTATTGGTGTTTGCGGCCATCGTCTTGGCAGTAGCTTTAGACACCCTGGCTCAGATCCCGCAGCGCTACGGTTTTCGCCGTGGCCCCTCGCTCCTCATCACCGGCTTGACGGTTCTGGTGGGGGCGATTCTGGTGGGGCTGATCGTAGTGCCTCCCCTGGCGGATCAGTTGCGGCGGCTGTTTACCGATGGGGTGCCCGCTGGGATCGTGCAGGCGCAGCGGCTATTTGAGAACCTCATCCTCTCGTTGCCGACGGATATCGAGCTGCCGACGCTGCGGGAGTTGGCCAATAGTCTTGTGCCCCAGGCCACTGAGTTGGTGCGCCAGGTGCGGGACTTTTTCTCCCAGTCCTTCACCGCCTTCTTTGCCACCCTGCTCAACTTGCTGTTTGTCATCATCCTCACCATCCTATTGTTGGTGGATCCTCAAGCCTACAGCCGCGCCTTTGTCTCGGTTTTCCCCGCCTTTTACCGCCCCCGCGTCCGCTATATCCTCAAGCGCTGCGAGCTGGCGCTGCGAGGGTGGCTGGTGGGGATCCTCTTCACCAGCAGTCTGGTAATGCTGCTAAGCGGCATTGGGCTGTGGATTTTGGGCGTGCCTTTAACCTTGGCCAATGCCGTGCTGGCGGGACTGTTTAATTTCATCCCCAACATCGGCCCCACCTTGAGCGTGGTCGCCCCTATGCTGGTGGCCCTCACCGATGCCCCCTGGAAATCGCTGGCGGTGCTGGGGCTCTACATCTTCATCCAGCAGTTGGAAAGCAGCGTCTTCACCCCCATCGTCATGTCGCGGCAGGTGTCGCTTTTGCCGGCTCTGACTTTGGTGGCCCAAGTTACCTCGGCCTTTTTCTTTGGAGTACTGGGCCTGTTTTTGGCTGTGCCCTTGGCGGCCATCCTGCAAGTGTGGATCCAGGAGGTGCTGATTCGGGATGTGTTGGATCCTTGGCAGGGATCCCGGGCCCGCACCTTGCCCCTGGCCAAGGGAGATGGGATCCCGGCTCCCCAGGAGAAGCCGAAGCCTCTGCAGCCAGGGAACGAGAACACCATCCCGCTGCCGTGAGGGTAGAGAAGTTGCGGGAGCCGCGGGAAACGTAATCCTCCTTCACATTTCTTCCACAACTGCAGAGGCGCTTCTATAGTGAGGATCCCGTCTCCATCCGTTCAAGGATCGGAACCGCCATGTCCCACTTCACCACCTTGCAAGTGCAAATCAAGGATGCCGACCTGCTGGAAGAGACCCTCAAGGAATTGGGCTACACCGTGGAGCGGAACGCCAGCCTGCGCGGCTACCTCTGGAACCGCACTCGCGCCGATCTGGTGATCCGGCAAAAGAACGGCTTTGACATCGGCTTTCGCCGCAACGGGGATCACTACGAGCTTGTGGTGGATCTGTGGGGGGCGCGCATCGATCCCCAGACTTTCCTAGAGCCGATTTTGCAGCGCTACGCCCACAAGAGCTTGCTGCGCTCTGCCCGGCAGCAGGGCTTCGCCATCGAGGCGGAGGAGCGCCTAGAGGATGGCACCATCCGCGTAGTGGTGGGGCGCTGGGTATAACCAGGCCCATTGGCCTCCACCCATGCTCGGCAACTCCCGACCTGCAGTGGGCACAGGTGAGGGATCCCGGCCCCGCCCCTGGGATCTGGTGCTGGGGGGACAAGTGGCAGCCGGCGGTGCACCGATCCACGCCCTGGTCTTGGGGGGGCTTGAGGGGGCGCGGCGACGGCTCACCCAGGGCGACGAGGTGGTACGTCTGGCCACCTTGCCCCAGTTGCTGCAGTACGGGCCGGCAGGTCTGGCCGAACTCATCGAAGCACTGGCTGGCAACACCTCCTGGGCGGTGCGCCTGGCAGCGTGGCGGCTCCTCTCCCAGCTCGAGCAGCCGGAGGCAGAGGAAGCCTGTCGCACCTACAGCCCCTTTCGCCCAGTGGGAGGTGCGCAGGGGGTCATCGTGGCCTATCGGCGCGGGGAGCGGGATTTTGCCTACGCCGACCTGGAGGGAGGGGATCTGCAAGAGGCACGGCTGGGAGGTGCCAACTTCTACGAAGCTAACTTGAGAAAGGCCAACCTGCGCCTTTGCAACTTCAACGGCGCCCACCTGCGCCAGGCGGATCTGCGCCAGGCCAATTTGCAGGGAGCCAAGCTAAGCGGCGCTGTCCTCGAAGGGGCAGATCTGCGGGGAGCCGACCTGAGGGGGGTAAAAGTCAGCGGCACCAGCCTGCGGGGATCCCAGCTTTCTGAGACAACCCGGCTGGAGGAGCGGCTGCGCCACATCTGGCAGTTGCAGAACTGGGGAGGAGAGGGGCAGGATCTCTGTGGCCAAGACCTGAGCAAGGCCGACTTGAGGGGGCTGGTGCTGCGCCAGATCCGGCTGCGGGGGGCCGACCTCAGCCGCGTGGATCTGCGCGGATCCAACCTAGAGGGAGCAGACTTGCGGGGAGCCAACTTGCAGCGGGCGGATCTGCGGGAGGCCAACTTGCAAAATGCCGACCTGGAAGGAGCCGATCTCAGCGGCGCCGAGCTGCGTCAGGCCCAGTTCCAGGGGGCCAACCTGCGCCGGGCCGATGTCAGCCGCGCCAACCTCGCCCAGGCCAACCTGGAAGGCGCCCAGATCGAGGGCCTCAAGCACAGCGGATCCCGGATTGCCGGCCTGATCTTCCCCGACGGCACCCCCCTCAAGCCCTGGTGGTGGTAACAAGATACCTGCCGCTTGAGCAAGACTAACCCAACGCCGGATGATGCCAACTTTTGCTCAACGCTTCCTCGCTGCTGGGTAATCTCCCTGGGCTTATTCAACGTAAGGCGCGGGATTCCCCACCCGGGTGGGGAGGGATAGCGCCTCCTGA
>NZ_JANSJA010000217.1:0-671 GCF_047462335.1 Synechococcus sp. H60.1 | reverse complement strand
CAGGATGTGTTTGCCCAGGCTCGGATCCCTTAGTTGTTTTAGCTATCTGAGAGGGCTACCATGATTGAAGCTCTGGAAAGGCTAGCAAAGGAACCTACCGAAAGCTCTGCAACAGCTTCTGGGAAGATTTGGACTGATGAAGAGTTTATGGCTCTGCCCGATGATGGCAATCGCTACGAAGTTGTAAATGGAAAGTTAATTGCAATGGGCTCAGCGGGTGCAAGACATGGCTACTACGTTAGTTTAATCAGTTTTTTCCTGACTGCCTATGTTAGAGCCCAAAAAATGGGTGTTGTCTTCGATTCCGACACTTCGTTTAAAATGAAATCCGGCAATCGCCGCTCCCCAGATTGTTCTTTCTTCTCCAAAGAGCGGCTGCGATCCCTTGGCGGGATCCCCAAGGGTTATATCGAGGGATCCCCAGATTTGGTTGTGGAAGTTCTCTCTGATGACAACACTGTAGGAGAGATCCACAACAAGATCGTCGATTATTTTGAGAACGGATCCCGCCTTGTTTGGCTTATTCATCCCGAAGAAAAGTATGTTTTGGTTTACCGTCAGCCTGAGCCCACAGCACTGAAGCGGCCAGGCGACATCCTAGAAGGCGAAGAGGTGATCCCTGGGTTTGCCTTGGATTTGTCGGAGTTTTTTGCCGAACCTGAGTTTTAGTT
>NZ_JANSJA010000216.1:0-5664 GCF_047462335.1 Synechococcus sp. H60.1 | reverse complement strand
TTGAGCAAATGCAGGAGCAGGCGAGTTAACTGGCGCAGTAATTGATGGCCAAAGCCCCTACTAAAGTGAACTGAAAAGTCAGGAGCACCAAGTAGAAAATGGCGCGGGGCCTGAACAAAGTCAGCATCAAGCCAATAGCCTTCAAGTCCACCATCGGCCCAAACACCATAAAGGCCAACAGGGATCCCGGCGTGAAGGTGGCGGCAAAGGAGAGGGCAAAAAAGGCATCCACCGTCGAGCAGATAGAAATGATCCCGGCCAGGGCCATCATGATCAGGATCGAGACCAGTTCATCTTGGCCATAATTTAGAACAAACGAACGCGGGATCACCGTCTGCACAAAGGCCGCTATTGCCGAGCCCAGGATGAGCACGGATCCCAGCTCGCGAATCTCTCTAGCCCAGGTTTGCAGCAGCAACAATCCCTTTTGCCGCCAAGAGAGAGCAGGGGCAGCGGCCAGCGCTGCCCGATACACCTCTTCGGCAGTCTGCAGAGTGGCCAGGGATCCGCCAGCAGCCCCTTGAGCATGGCCCTGGGATCCAATCCAAAAGGTGCCCCCCTGCAACAACGGCGAGCAGGAGGTGCTTTTCAGAGCTGCCTCTTGGCAGGGGTTGCGCTGCAGCTCTCGCCAGACCGCCGGTTGCAACAAAGGCTCCAGATCTTTTTGCACGCTGAAGAGCAAGCCGATGGCCACCGCAATGCCAAAAGAAAAAAGAACCCGGTAGACCACCAGCTCCGGCATGCTGCGAAAGGCAATCCACGTGGAGAAGATCACGACCGGGTTAAACACCGGCGCTGCCAACAAAAAAGCCACCGCCACATAGGGTGGGATCCCTTTGATCACCAGTTGCCGGGCCACGGGCAGATTGCCGCATTCGCACACCGGAAAAAAGAACCCCAGGGCGCCACCGGCTACCGCGCTGCCGATTTTGCCTTTGGGTAGGAAACGAGCCAACTGGGATCCCTCTACGAACACGGCCATCAGCCCGGAGAGAAACACCCCCAAGAGCAAAAACGGCATGGCCTGCACCACAATGCTCAAGAAGAGGGTGAACCCGTCTCGCCAAAGGGGAGAATCCAAAGGGCTCAACGCACCACCTCACCCACGCATTTGGGCTCTATTGAGTTTGGATCCCGGCCCAGTGCTCTGTCAAACCGCTCTCAACCCCGCTCCTCGATGGGGATGTAGCGTTGCTGGCGTTCACCTGTGTACACCTGGGTGGGTCGGAAGAGCCGATTATCCGACAACTGCTCCCGCCAATGGGCCAGCCAACCCGCCACCCGGGCAATGGCAAATACCGGCGTAAACAAATCTTCCGGGATCCCTAGCTTGGCGTAGACCAACCCCGAGTAGAAGTCCACGTTGGGGTAAATTCCTTTGGGCCCCAGCAGCTCCGCACACACCCGCTCCACTTCCAGGGCGATGTCGTAGTACTTGTCGTGGCCGTAGCGCTCGAACAGCTCCTCGGCCAGCCGCTGCAGAATGGTGGCGCGCGGATCCTTCACCTTGTAAACGCGATGGCCCATGCCCATGATGCGCTCTTTTTTGGCCAGCTTCTCTTCGATAAACGAGCGCACATTTTCCACCGAGCCGATTTGCCGCAACAGCCTCATCACCTGTTGGTTGGCTCCCCCATGCAACAGCCCCGAAAGGGTGCCCACCGCCGTGGCCAGGCTGCTGTAGGGGCTGGCCAGGGTAGAGGCGCTTACCAGCAGGGCAAAGGTAGAGGCGTTGACCGTGTGTTCGGCGTGCAAGATCAGACAGGTATCGAAGATGCGGGCCAGCCAGGGATCCGGCTTCTTGCCGGAGAGCATGTAGAGAAAATTGGCGGCATGATCCAGGCTGTCGTCGGGGGGGATGGGATCGTTACCCTGGCGCATCTGGTGAAACATGGCCACCATGGTCGGCAGCTTGGCGAGCAGACGGGTAACCGTGCCAAACACATAGTCGGGATCCGCCTCCCGCACTGGATAGAACATCCCCAAGCCTGCCACGCAGGTTTGCAGGGCATCCATCGGGTGGCCCGACTCAGGAAACGACTTGATCATGTCGCGGATGCGGTATTTGACCCGCCGATGGCTGCGGACGGCCTGATCAAAGTTGTCCAGCTCGGATTGCGTCGGCAGCTTGCCGAAGATCAGCAGATAGGCCGTCTCCAAAAAGGTGCTGTGGGCCGTCAGTTCCTCAATGGGGATGCCCCGATACTCCAGGATCCCTGCCTGGCCATCGACAAAACTAATGTTAGAACGCGTGGCCGGAACGCCTTCTAGCCCAGGCTTGTATTCGCCATCTGCCATAGTCGGGTTCCTAGAATGAGCTCCCAAAGGAGAGAACAGGGCTTCACTACATTCGCTACATTAAAGCAGATCTGGATCTCTGAAGCCAAATCCCGCTTTTGCCTACCCTGAGAAGGGCTTTGGCGACCTAGGCAACCCATATCAACCAGTGTGGGAGAGACCCTGCTCCGGTATCAGGTTTGCCTCAGAGCACCTCGCCAGTTAATGTATGGGATCCCGACCGGAGAGTCGCCAGCGGTTTAGGCGAGAGAGGGTCTCTGCGTCCAAGTAGGAATCAATACCCCGCCTGCTCGGTAGGCGCTTGGGCTTGATGCACCGGATCTGCTCTTGGGCCTCCTGCACTTCCGCCCACAGTTGTTCTGCCGAGATCCATTCTGCGTTGTAGCCGCCGATCACCCACTGCTGGACACGATCTGAGGTGGCTACCCGTACCCGATAGGTATCTGCTTGCAACTGAGCGCAGAGCCGCTCGATGCAAGCGTCGGCAGTTTCCCCATAAGCG
Source organism: Synechococcus sp. H60.1 (assembly GCF_047462335.1). NCBI lineage: Bacteria > Bacillati > Cyanobacteriota > Cyanophyceae > Synechococcales > Synechococcaceae > Synechococcus > Synechococcus sp. H60.1. Next base: position 2,864 of record NZ_JANSJA010000216.1, on the reverse strand, counting down.
GTATAGAGAATCTCGATGCCGGAGGGAGAGCGCTCCTGTCGGGCGGGAGTGAACTGGGTATAGGCGTCGTACACCACAGTTGCCCGGTAGCCGCGGAAAGCCACGTAGCTGGCCAAAGACTCCACCAGGCGCAGACGCGCCAAGTCCATCAGGGAGCAACGTGCCAACTTCTTTAGGTTGGGCCAAGCTCCGATAATGTTGTAGCCATCAACCCATAAAACGGTGGGGAAGGAAGCTTGCATGCATAGTGGCAGATCCCTTGCCTAGGATCACACCAATTGGTATCGGTTTGCAGCCGTATCTTAATCCCTATCAAAGAGCGCCGTAAAGCCCCTCTTGAGGCTGTCCCGCTCACAGTCTTGGGCTTGCAAGTCCTCACGGAAAGCAACCGTAAGGGATCCGCCTCAGACACAAAGCTTTCGTCTATGAGGCTTCCCTCGAGCGGTTGGGTGTTACTTTTCGCCTGAGTTCGGCCGCAGGTTTGGCGAGAAGACCATTTTCACCGCACCCGAGCCAGCAAGTTAAGATGTGTTACGAGATCCGTTGGGGCTTCTATGGGCGCAACACCGTCAACACCAGCAGTAACCAAACCCGTGGCAACACAGCATCGCCTGAGTTCGGCAGCGGCGGGGCCTGAGGCTGTTTTCCCTCCGTCGCAGCCAGCCCTGCGTTACAACCCGGAGCAAGTGGCTGAGCAATACCGGGGACGCTGGGATCTGGTGCTGGGGCGTCTATTCCAGTTGATCACCCCCTTTTTGGGCCTGTTGGCCTGGGTGTTTTGGGATCGCTGGCGAGGGGTGGAGCTGAAAAATCGGCCTAAGCACGCGGCACGGCTGCGGGAGATCCTCACGCAATTGGGGCCGACAGCTATCAAAATCGGCCAGGCCCTCTCCACCCGTCCCGATCTGGTCTCGCCTCTTTTTTTGGAAGAACTGGCCAAGCTTCAGGATGAGCTGCCCCCCTTCGACAATGCCACCGCCTTTGCCCTCATTGAGTCGCAAATTGGCCAACCGGTAGAGCAGATCTTTCGCGAGATTGGCCCGGAGCCGGTTGCCGCTGCCAGCCTGGGGCAGGTTTACCAGGCCTATCTGCACACAGGGGAGAAAGTCGCCGTCAAGGTGCAGCGGCCCGATTTGATCGGGCGCATTTCCCTGGACATGTACATCATCCGCAGTCTGGCCGCCTGGGCCAAGCGCACCTTCCGCCGCATCCGCAGCGACTTGGTGGGCATTGTGGATGAGTTCGCTGGGCGGCTTTACGAGGAGATGGACTACACCCAAGAGGGCCGCAATGCCGAGCGCTTCCTGGAGCTGTACCGCCACCCCTCCATCTACGCCCCGAAAATCTATTGGCAGTACACCCGCACCAAGGTGCTGACGATGGAGTGGATTGACGGCATCAAGCTAACCCAGCTTGACAAGATCACTGCGGCAGGTTTGGACGGGCGGCACCTGATCGAGATTGGGGTTAACTGCTCCCTTAAGCAGCTTTTGGAGCATGGCTTTTTCCACGCCGACCCCCATCCGGGCAACCTCTTGGCCATGTACGACGGGCGGCTGGCCTACATCGACTTTGGGATGATGAGCACCATCCAGCCCCACCAGCGCTACGGCCTGATCAAGGCCATCGTCCACTTGGTGAACCGGGATTTTGTTGCCTTGGCACAGGACTACGTGGATCTGGAGTTCCTGGATCCCAATACCGATCTCACCCCCATCATCCCTGCTTTGGAAGCTGTCTTTGCCGAGGCCCTGGGCAGCTCCGTGGCCGAGCTGAATTTTAAAAGCATCACGGATAGGCTCTCGGGAGTGATGTACGATTTTCCCTTCCGTGTGCCCGCCTACTACGCCCTGATCATCCGCTCTTTGCTCACTCTGGAGGGGATCGCCATTGGTTTGGATCCCAATTTCAAGGTGTTGAGCGTAGCCTATCCCTATGTGGCCCAGCGCCTGCTCACCGACCCGGCCCCAGAGCTGCGCACCTCGCTGCGGGAGCTGCTGTTTAACCAAGGGCAATTTCGCTGGAACCGCCTGGAGAACCTGCTGCGCAACGCCGCCAACAGCGAAGACTTCGACCTGCAGGGATCCCTGGAAAAGGCCATCGATTTTATCTTTTCCGAACGGGGGGCCTTCTTGCGGGAGCGGCTGGTGGATGTGCTTTTCTCCAGCTCGGGGAACGGAACCGCAGACGGCCTGGCTCATTTGCAACGCCTGTGGGAAATCCTCAGCAGCAACCCCGCCTTTCAGCCACTACAGCTTTTGCCCATTGTTGCCAAGATAGCTACCAAGCCGGAGGCCCAGCAACTGGGCCGGCAATTGGCCTCCCGCTGGTTGCAACGCTCGGCAGCTCGGCTTATCCGCGACCTATTGTTGTCGGAGGATGAGAAAAAGCCCGGCTCACCCGCTGCCCTGAACGGGCACAACGGGAGCCCTAAGCTGATGACAGCTTCAAAACCCGCTGCCGCCTGACCTTCCCCTTGCGCTGAACAGACCAAAACTTTCTGCTCCACAGGGCAACAAGACCAGCCTCCGGGCAAAAGCCTTGGGTTTCCTCGTGAGTGTCGGCTACTAAGAAGAGCAAGCCGGGAAAATCCCAGCAGCATCCTTTGGTGAGAGAAGCAGGCAGAAGGAACTTCCCCGGCTGAACCCAATTGTGCAGTCTCTTCAGCTAGAAACCGCAGGAGGCCCGCGCTCTGGCGTAGCCAGTCGTGGAGCGGGACGGAGTCCTTGTGTCGGGAGGAATGCGAGAAGCCGGACAACAATAAAAAGATAGGGGCATACCCCAAGTCCTGACTATCTCCTGCAAGCTCAAGGTGTCTGCGTCGCAAGCCGCCAAGCTGGAGGCGACACTTGATGCTTTTGCGC
>NZ_JANSJA010000215.1:26545-28753 GCF_047462335.1 Synechococcus sp. H60.1 | reverse complement strand
CTGCTGCCAAGCGGGTGAGGAAACCCCACCCGCCTACGCGGTGGGGTAGTTCATGTGCGCTGTACATCCTCGGCCAGCCTTGACAGAGGCGGCAATCGGCTGCCCCGACTGGCTCCCCATTTCTGGAGATCCTCACCAAGGGAGAGCAGTAACCAACGACTGAGGTGCCAGAAAGTGATACTTGCGAGTTGCCGAGGGGATGCCCTAGGTGGGGGGAAACAGTCTTTGATGAACATCGCCGACAAAGGCTTCCACCGCTTCTCGGATTACCTCTCGCAGGTTGGCGTAGGCTTTGGCGAAGGGCGGGATCCGCTCACTGAGGCCGAGCAGGTCGTGGGTGACGAGAATTTGGCCGTCGCAGGCCGGGCCAGCCCCAATGCCCAGAGTCGGGATCCCGACTTGCTGGGTGATCTGGGCAGCCAATTCCGCCGGCATGTGTTCCAAAACCAGGGCAAAGGCCCCTGCCCGCTCTAGGCTTAGGGCTTCCTGGCGCAGCCGCTCTGCCTCTGAGGGGGTTTTTCCCTGCTGGAGATACCCCCCCAGTTGATGCTTGGCCTGTGGTGTAAGGCCGATGTGGCCCAAGACCGGGATCCCTCGCTGTACCAGAAAGGCCACCGTTTCCACCATGTCTGGGTAGCCCCCTTCTAGCTTCACCCCATTCACCCCTGCCTCCTTCATCAACCGTCCTGCCGAGAAGAGGGCCTGCTCTTTGCAGACTTGGTAGCTCAAGAAAGGCAAGTCGGCCACCAAAAAGGCTCGTTCTACACCGCGGCGCACTGCCTGGGCGTGGTGGATCATCTGTTCCAGCGTCAGGGGCAAGGTGCTGCTGTACCCCAAGCTGGTCATGGCTAGGCTGTCGCCTACCAAGATCAAGTCGATCCCGGCTCGATCCAAGATCTGCGCTGTGGCATAGTCGGTAGCGGTGAGGGCCACCAACGGTTGACCCGCCTGTTTGGCCTGGCGAAAGTGGTGAATGGAAAGGGCAGCCATACCTCTATGATCTCATTTCCCCTGCGGTTTCTGGCTGGGCCGTACCCCCCAAGAGCTTTGGCCCTGGGGTAATTGGCCAGGTTGCATCCGCCCCATTCCACGAGAGGGGATCCGGGCAGGATAGCCCGTTTGCCGCTAAGATGGTAAAGCCCTATGCAGACTGGAAGGGTGACAGAGTGGTTGATTGTGACGCTCTCGAAAAGCGTTGTGGCCGCAAGGTCACCGTGGGTTCGAATCCCACCCCTTCCGTCTTCGAGCAATCCAATGGCGCTCAACGCTGCCAACGCCTGGTAGGGTCAGCACCCGGCCCTCTCAACCTCCGCCAAAGCCCCCGGCAGCCCTGGACTGGCTGGGATCCCTTGCTTTGTTAAGTCCCACCTCAGCTTACTGAAACCTGGGTTTCAGGAAGGCACCTTTGCGGATTGGCCCGGCGCGGCTTTCGAGGACTTGTCGCTTAACCGGTCTTCTTGGCTCCCATGTTCACCGCCCCTGCTCTGCAAGCGCAACTGCATCCCCTCATCCAGCGCCTTTCGGAGGCAATCCTAGAGATCTGGGGATCCCACCTCGCCCTGGCTCCCTATGCCCTGCCGGAGGATCTGGGCTATGTGGAGGGCCGCCTAGAGGGGGAGAAATTGCAGATTGAAAACCGCTGCTACCAAGGGGCTCCCTTTCGCAAGTTGCACCTGGAGCTGGCCCAGGCCGGGCAAAGCCTGGATATTCTCCACTGCGTCATGTTTCCGCAGCCGCAGTACCCGCTGCCGCTGTTCGGCTGTGATATTGTGGCCGGCCGCGGTCAGGTGAGCGCCGCCATCGTCGATCTCTCGCCGGTCACCCCCACTTTGCCGGATCCCTATGTCCAAGAGTTGGAAGCTTTGGGAGCTCATCTCGCCCCTTTCCAAGAGCGACGCCAGTTGCCGCCGTGGGGGACGATTTTTTCTCCCTACTGTCTGTTCATCCGGCCCGGCGACGAGGCAGAAGCCGACCGCTTTTTGGATTTCGCCCGCCGTTATTTGGAAATCCACTGCCGGCTGGCGCAACAGATCCCCCCGCAGACGGATCCTGTCCAGATCCTGGTTCACTACCAAGGGCAGCAGCGCTACTGCAGCCAGCAACAACAGAACGACCGCACCCGCCGCGTTTTGGAAAAAGCTTTTGGCCCCGCCTGGGCCGAGCGCTACATGAGCACCGTCCTTTTTGACTTGCCCCCCAGTCCGATGC
>NZ_JANSJA010000215.1:3692-26445 GCF_047462335.1 Synechococcus sp. H60.1 | reverse complement strand
GGATGCTCAACGCCAATTTTTGCCCTAGGAACTCTGGCATGGTTGGAGTTGCATCCGGCCCCAGCAAGTAGAAAATGAAGCGCGCCCGTTTGCGGCGGAGCATCAGATTGAGGTTAACCACAGTCAAATCCTCCTGCGCCAGAGCGGTCATCACCCGGTAAAACACGCCCGGCTGGTTGTCCACATCCACCAACAGCGTGGGCAGATGAAACACTGGGTCAAAATAAAAAGAAACCTGGGTGTCTTTCAAGCCGGCCTTGAGATCAAACTCCAGCGCCAAAGTTTCATGAACGGGAAACACCCCTGCCAAGCACTCGTGAATGGCCCGTTCTAGGTTGAGCTTGGTCTGGGAGGAAAGGCTGTGGCCATCGCGGGAGACGGTGACCCGAATAAAAACCAAGTGGGGTGCGTAGATCTGCCCGTAGAGATGGATGCCGTGTACCGAGAGATTGAATGCCGTGAGCACCCCAAACAGGTCGCTGAGCAGAGAAGGGCGGTTGCGATAGGCCAGACAAACTACTGTCTTGCCGCGCTCGTCCTGCATCTGTACCACGGCCTTGCGGGTTTGGTAGAGGGCATAGGCCAGACGCAAGTTTTGAACCTGAACCTCGCTGCTGACAAACTGGCTGTAGAAAGGCGGAAAGCTCTGGTTGAAGCGCCGCATCAGAGCCGTTCGCGTCAGCGGGACGGAGTGCTTGCGAGGGCTGACTTCGAGCGGCTGGGGATCCTCATGGGCAGCCCTTTCCTCTCTGGCAAGAGGAGCCACCTTCGGCTGCTGCGCTGACTGCTCAGTTGACATCGACTTTGCCGCCTGCATTGCTTCCTCTCTATCGTTGCTCAACACGCCCTGGCGAAACCCCATCTATCCGTAAAATCACTGGGGCTCGAAGCGAGCGTCAACGCTGTACCCAATTCTTGTTCAATACTTTTGGATTTAATCTATCTCATAAGGCTGAGCTGGACATCCAAGGAACCGCTGAGGGCCATCCCCCAATTGGGGGGAGTCCATCCCTGCGTCGCTGCTGAGTCAACAGTGTGCGCCTTCAAATCCCAGACTAACCAGGAACAATGGGGCAGGCTCTTAAAGCCTAAACGATGAATTGAGGGGAAGACTGCAATTACTACAATTTCTGATATAGAGTTCTGTATTAAGTGCTAGCCTGCTGGCGACTTGGATCGCTATTCTGTTAGCCAAAATTTCGGTTTTCCTTAGGTTTGTTGAAGGGATCCCTGTGAGCACGACCGTTGCCAACCTCAGCCCGCTCTCGCCTGCCCAAGGGCCGGATCCCGATGGGGCCTGGTGGGATCTCCACATCGTTGCTTCCCCTGCCCAGGAGGATCAGATCTTTTGGCGGCTGGAGAGCTTTGGTTGTCAGGGTATGGCCAGCCAGGCCTACGGTGAAGATCGAATCAGTATTCATGCCTATTTGCCCTGGTTCCGCGCCACGCTCCTGGATTTGGCTGCTCTGGCGCTGCGCCTGCGGCAAGACGCCCTTGTTGCCGGCCAGCCCCTTCCCAAGCTGCGCTGGGAACGCATAGAGGCAGAGGATTGGAGCAACAGTTGGAAGCAACACTGGCAGCCCGAACCGGTCGGGGACAAGCTGCTCATCTGTCCGGCCTGGCTGGATCCACCCCCCCACCCCGGTCGTCTTCTGGTGCGGCTGGATCCGGGCATGGCCTTTGGCACAGGTACTCATCCGACCACCCAGCTTTGCCTGGAGGCTCTGGAGATGCGCCTTGGGGGGGGTGCTGGGGGAGTCACAGTGGCCGATGTGGGCTGTGGTTCGGGCATTTTGTCGGTGGCGGCAGCTCTCTTAGGAGCCAAGCGGGTTTATGCCGTGGATATTGACCCGCTGGCGGTGCAGGCCACGCTCCAGAACCGGGATCTCAACGGCCTGACGGATCGCATTGTGGTGGCCAAAGGCAGCCTGGAGCATATTCCCGAGATGGTGGATGGGCTGGTGTGCAACATTCTGACGGACGTGATCTTGGATATGATCCCGCAGTTTGGCCTGGTGGTGAAAAAGGGGGGATGGCTGATCCTCAGCGGTATCCTCATCGAGCAGGCCAAGTTGGTGGCGGAGATGTTGGAGGCCAATGAATGGGTGGTGGCAGCCCTCTGGCGACGGGGGGAGTGGTGCTGTCTGAACGCACGCACGACCTGAGTTCCCTGCCCCGCTTGGCTATCGACCCGGCCCAACGGGATCCCGCGGGTGGGCTCCACTTGACCAGCCCGCAGCAGCACTACCTACAGCGGGTGCGCCGCCTCAAGCCGGGGGATCCGTTCTTGGTGTTGGATGGCTCCGGCAAGCTGTGGCTGGCCCATTGGCAGCCGCAGGGATCCCAAATTGCGGGCGAGGTGGAGGCGCTGCCGCGGGAGTTGCCCGTTTACCTGCATCTGGGCTTGGCGGTGGTCAAGGGGCCGGGGTTTGATGAGGTGTTTCGCCAGGTTACCGAGCTGGGGGCAGCGCGCATTACCCCCCTGCTGACGGAGCGCACTGTGGTGGAGCCGGGATCTGGGCGGCAAGAACGCTGGCAAAAAATTGTGCAAGAGGCCGCAGAACAATGTGAGCGGTTGCGCTGGCCCCAGATCGACCCACCCACCCCATGGATCCGTTGGCTAGCCGAGCTCAAAGCCGATTGGTGGGGTATAGCCGTCGCCCGCCGAGAGGCCCCCCCGCTGCTGCAAGTCCTACCGCAACGGAGGGATCCTGTCGTGGCACTGGCCATTGGCCCTGAAGGCGGCTGGACAGAGATGGAGCGCCGCCAGGCGGAAGCCTACGGCGGAGTACCTGTCTCTTTGGGCCCTACGATCCTGCGAGCCACCACGGCGGCTGTGGCCGCCGGCAGCCAAGTTGCGGCCTTCTACGCTCGCTTGAGCCGGGGCTAGCTCTGCCCCTCAGCAGCAGGAACGCTGTTGCCGATATGATGGCATTGACATGAACCCTTGGTTCCCAGGACGGGGCTCTGGGCAAGAGGAACCAACATGGAGAAAATCCAGGCGGTGCGGGGCACCCGCGACATTTTGCCGCAGGAGGTACGGCTTTGGCAGCAGGTGGAGGCCAGCGCCCGCGAGATCTTGGGGCGGGCCAACTACCAAGAGATCCGCACCCCGATTCTGGAGCTGACGGAGCTTTTTGCCCGCAGCATTGGCAGCGCCACCGACGTGGTGGGTAAGGAGATGTACTCCTTTAGCACCCGCGGCGAGCAGGAGGTGAGCTTGCGCCCCGAAAACACCGCCGGCGTGGTGCGGGCCTACATCCAGCACGGGTTGCAGGTGGCAGGCGATGTGCAGCGCTTCTGGTACTGCGGGCCCATGTTTCGCTACGAGCGTCCCCAGGCGGGGCGGCAACGCCAGTTCCATCAGTTGGGGGTGGAGCTGCTGGGCAGCCGGGATCCCCGCGCCGATGCCGAGGTCATCGCCTTGGCCTGGGATCTGCTGCGGGCGGTGGGGGCAGAAAACCTCACCTTGCGGCTCAACTCCCTCGGGGATCCGCAGGATCGGCGGGCCTACCGCCAAGCCCTGGTGGACTACCTCACCCCCTTGAAAGAGCAGCTCGATCCCGACTCGCAAGAGCGCCTCAGCCGCAACCCCTTGCGCATCCTCGACAGCAAGGATCCCCATACCCGTGCCATTGCCGAGAAAGCACCCAAGCTGCCCGATTACCTCAGTGCTGACTCACGCGCCTTCTTCGAGCAAGTGCAAGCCCATCTCAAGGTCCTAGACATCCCCTATGAGCTGGATCCCTACCTGGTGCGCGGCTTGGACTACTACACCCACACCGCCTTTGAGATCATCTCGCCGGAGCTGGGATCCCAGAGCACCGTCTGCGGGGGCGGGCGCTACGATGGCCTGGTGGAAGAGCTGGGCGGGCCGCCGACCCCGGCGGTGGGCTGGGCCATCGGCCTGGAGCGGCTGGTGTTGCTGCTGCAGAAGAAACAAGGGGAGATTCCGCCAACACCGGTCGAGGTTTACGTGATCTCCCGCGGGGCAAAGGCTGAGGCCCAATCCCTCCAGATCGCCCAAGCCCTACGCCAAGCCGGCTTCTGCACCGAGCTGGATCTCAGCGGCAGCGCCTTCAGCAAGCAGTTCAAGCGGGCCAGCCGCAGCGGTGCGACCTGGGCTGTTACGCTGGGGGACGCAGAAGCTGCAGCCGGGGAGGTGCAGCTCAAGCACTTGCCCACGGGGCAGCAGCAAACCCTCTTGCAAGCTGACTTGGTGCAGTATTTGGCGTCCCAGAGGTGATGGAGTGATGTTGAGTTTTTGGGTGCGGCGCAACGGCCGAGAAGACTGGCAGCCGGTATCAGCCGAGGGAGCCATTCTGGAAGAGGACACCTACACCATCGTCGCCCGTTCCCCCCAGCCCCACTTCACCATCACAGTGGAAGTCCGCCAGCGCCCTCTGCCGACCGAAAATAGCGGATCCCCGGCAGGAGCAAACTCCAAGACAACCACCTCGCTCCTGCAAACCCGTTCGGTGCGCACCAACGAGGAGGGGATCGGCATCATCCTGCCGGCCACCCACCTCGCCCCTGGTTTTTGGGAGTTCCACTGCCGCGATGCCGATTTGATTGCCGAGCTGTTTGGTGAGACAGAGCTGAACAACTGCCTGCGTCTCCAGGTTGTGCCCGGCTCGGCTCAGCCGGAACCCGCAGCACCTTTGGCGGCCCAGCCAACGGGGCCCGAACCCTCTGCCCAGACCAAAGCGGCTGCCATCCCGCCAGAGCTGTTTTCCCTGATGCACAGCGAGTTGGAGGGATCCCCCGATGAGGTGCTGGTGTTGACGGGGCGGATTGGCTGCAGTGGCGAGCTGCGGGTACGAGTTTGGCAAGAAGGTGAAGGGGAACAGAGCCCGGTTTTCGAGGGGCAACGGCTGATTCAATTTCCGGCTGAAGCCCGGACAGCGGTGTTCAGCATTCCCATCACCCTGCCGAGCTATACCTGGAGCCGTCCGTTGCGGGGGGAACTGCGCCTTACTCCGTCCTCCTGGCCGGATCCAGAGCCGCTGCGGATCTCCTTTTCCGTTCGCTGTCGCGGCCAGGGGGAAGTCCTCCCCCCCTCCTCCGGGATCCCTGCGGGTCAGCAGCGGCAAGAAGAAACGCCAGCCGCAGCCGACAGTTCTTCCCCGACCTCACCTTTGCTCTCCCCCGAACGCACCCTGCAGAAGTTGTTGCGCATCTGGCAGCGCAGCACCCCTGCGGGAAAAGAGGATGCTGGAGGAGCTCCCAGCCCGCTTCAGCCAGAAGAGCTCCCAGCCTCCCCTGCCCCCCTAGCAGACACCGCACCCGAACCTGCCGCCCAACCGGAGCCACCTCGCGAGGAGGCGGCCTCGCCGCCACCGCTGGCCGCCGCCAGTCCGGGAACCTCGCCTCTTTCCCCCCAGGTGCCGGCAGCTTGCCCGGTACCGCAACTGGTGGTGCCCGAGCAATTGCGGGCAGGTGACAATTTCGACGTAGTGCTGCGTTTGCCGGCCTCGGTCAATTCTGCCAGTGGCTCGACCTCTCAGCCTCCTTTGTGGATTAAGTTTTGGGTCAAGCACGGCCGCACCCGCTCGCTGGTGGATGGCCCCCGTTGGTTGCTGGACTTCTCCCGCGATGACCAGGGACGGTGGCAAGCCCTCACCCGCATGACCATTCCCCCCGGCGTTCCTGAACTCATCTTCGAGGCTTGGGCCGTCAGTCCGGATCGCCAGCAGCAAAGCGACCGCGTGACGGAGCGCCGTTCTATCTTGCCTTAGGGATCCCTCAGTCTTGGGCCGAGCGCACCATCAGCACAGGGCAGCCGATGTGCACCCGCACATAGTCGGAGATGGAGCGCCCCAGCAGCCGATCCAGGTCAGGGATGCTGCGGGCAATACTGGGCCGGCGATCCGGGGATCCCATCACCAACAGGTCGGCCTTGCTCTCTTCCGCCAAGCGGACGATCTCGGTGCCCGGATCCCCGACCGCCGTAAACACCTGGTGGCCGATTTGGCGGCTTTTGAGGGTGGCAATGGCTTTGTCTATAACCTCGTCCCGGCCTTGGGCGTCGGCATCCAGTTGTACCGAGGCCAGAAAAATCTGGGCTCCCGGGATACCGGCAACCAGATCCAGGGCTGTGGCAAAGGCAGCCTGGGCGGCAGGGGAGTTGTTGAGGGCCACCATGACATGGCTGGGGTATTTGACGTAGGCGTCGTCTTTAACCAGCAGCATGGGGCAGGAGGCGAGCTGGAAGACGTATTGGCTGACCGAGTTCTGCAAAATGGCCATGATGCGGTTGCGCCCGCGGGATCCCATCACGATGAGGGGATTGGGCAGGGACTCGGCCACCTGCAGTACCACCACCTTGGGATCCCCTTCCACCAGTTGGGTACTGATCTTTAGCCCAGGCCGCGGGGGAAAGGTCTGCAGCGTCTGGGCCAACAGCTCCTGTCCCTTTTGCCAAGCAGCGCGCATGTCCTCAGCAGAGGTCTGGGAAGGCACCGCATGCAGCAGGGTTACGTGGCACTGGGCAAAGGCCGGCAAAGATAGCAGCGTGTGCACCATTTGCTCGGTGGGGCCGCTGCCGTCGATGGCGGCAACGATGTTTTCAAAGCGAGGCATGGGATCCGTTCTCCAGGCCAAGGTTTGCCAAGTCTCATCCTAGATCTGCCTCTGCCGATCCCTGCTGCCGCGGTAGATACCCCGCAACATTTTGTTGAGTTTTAGTAACTTAGCCACACATAGCCGGTGAAGCCGCCGCCGGCATTGGTGTTGCGGCCTGTTAAAAACTGAAACCCCCCTAGCCCCAGGGTCAGCCCCCCCTCTAGGCGCCAGTTGAGCTGGCCGGAAAGCTTGAGGTTGTTGTAGTCGGGATCCTGCACCGCCAGATCCCCAAAAAGGAGCGGGGCGCTGTTGCCAAGGGTGAAGTCGCCATCCAAAGCCACAATGGCCTGCACCTCAGGGCTGAGATCTGCTCCAAAGGTCAAGTTGGTCTTGAGACGGTTGCCGGGGTAGCCCAGGTAGTCCCGAAAGGTCAGACAGGAGTCGAAAAAGGCGGGCAGGGATCCCAGCTTGCCCGAAGCGGCCAGGCCGGCGCTGAGGTCGTAGCCGAAAACCCCATAGCCCAAGGGCAGGGGGGTGTTCTGGGTGGCATATCCCGGCGGGATCAGGGCCGTCAATTGAGCCGAGAAAAAGGGATCCCCCTCTCCCCAGGTGTGGCGCAGGCCCAGCTCCAGATCCCGCAGGCCCTGGTTGCGCTGGGTAACGGTCTCAGCCCCGCTGGCAAAGCGATTTTCCAGGAAAACGTAGCTGGTGTTGAGGTTGAGGGTGAGGCGATCGCTGAGGCCGGTTTCGCCAAACAGGTTGAGGCGGGTCTCGCCATACTCGGAAAGGGCCTGCTGCAGACGTCCCCCCTGGTCAAAGCGGGTGCGGGGTTGGTACACCTCGGGCTGGAGCGAGAAAAACGTTTTCCCTGCCCCGCGAGGGAAGCCGCAGCCGGCCCAGACCGGTAGCTCCCACCCCCCCAAGACAAGGCCCAGGCCCAGCAGCCAGCTTCTTGCAATTGCCAAAGGCTTCATCTAGGGATCCCTCTCGACGGCGCCGCCAAGGGGGATTGTACCTACAGAGCTCCGTTTTGGGCCTTCGTCTCCATCCACCTACACCCTCTGGGCAATAGCCGGCAAACCTACGCGGGCCCGGAATTGCCGGGCTGCCGTCAGCGCCCCATAGGGATCCCCCTTGTAGAGGCCGTAGTGCATCAGGGACAGGCGCCGCAATCCCAGTTGCGACACCTCCTGCAGCCACTCGGGCCGGCTCATGATCTCAAAATCCACTTGGACAGTGTCGGCCCGGCCACCGTTGGGGTGCTTGTCCTTAATCGAGGGCTCGTAGTGGGCCAGCATCAGGTTGCGGTGGATGGGGGCAAAGAGACGGCAGCAGAGGCGGATCTGCTCGGGGTTACCCGGATCCGGGCCGTTGAGCTCCGGGTTAAACTCCCCCGGCCGCCGCTGGCGCATCGACTGGAAGGCGATCCCGTCCATTTGGCTCATCGTCTCGGCAAAAGGCTCCACCATGCTGCGCCCTGCCCCGCGGCGGCGATCGTCAAAGGTGGCAATCCAGCCGCCCCAGCAGAGGGCCACCTCGGCCTCGGGCAGCCGCTCCTTGATGGCCTGGCGGGCTCTTAAGACGTTGCGCATGAGAGCCTGGTAGTAGGGGGCAGTGTCGGCGTTGTAGGTATCGGCGGGGATGCGCCAGTAGGAAAACTCAGTGGCCAGGCTCCAGTAGGTGGGTCGGCCTTGGGGGTTGGCTTGGGCAATATACCCGGCCAGCTCGGCTACGTCCTGGATAAACTGCGGCGAGAGGTGGTAGTCGCCGCAGGGGCGAGTGGTGTCGTCTTCCCAGGTGATGATGTGCAGGCTGTAGCCCCGCTCCAACCACTGCCGCAAAAGGCCCGCCTGGTGCCAGTTGCGCCAGAAGGAGAGATCCCCCTGGCGGTGGTCAAAGCTGTTGAGCCAGCCGCTTAAGAAATGGGGATCCCAGTCCCGCGCCACCGCTGCCACCTGCGGATCCGACTCGATTTCCCAGAGGAAGCGACCGGGATCCTCGCCAGTGCCCACTTCCCAGCGGGCCAAGAGCTCTGACAAGTTCAGGTTTCCAGTGGCAACGTTCTCGGAGCCCTGACCACAGCCGGCAACTCCAACCCCATAGGAAGCCAGCAGCGCTCCGCCTATCCGCAGCACCTGTCGCCGCGGCCATTGCCGTTTCCAGGTCATCTCGTCTCCTCCTCAAGCTCTGCCTGGCGGGCCCACAGCCGCACCTGCGGGGAGCTGTAGACCTCCCTAAAGCCCGGCAGCCCCTCAAAGGTAAGCTCAGGCCAAAATTGCAGGATGCGGTCGGCGCTCCGCAAGGGATCCGCCGGCCCCGCCACCAGCAAGTAGTCCACCCGCTCCTGGGGGTGTTGCAGGGCCAAGGCAAACTCGTACTGGTGGGGGGTAAGGAACAAGCGGGGATCCCCCGCCCAAAAGATAGCCTCAAAGTGGATGTCGTCGTCCACCAACACCTTCTCGCCGGGCAAGAGGTGGCGGCGGAGATATTGCCCTACCTGGCGCTTTGCCTGCCGCTGCCGGCGCCAGCCTTCTAGAGCTTGCCCGCCAGAGGTGACTTCATACAGATCTTGGGCCGCTCCCAACTCACGGCTAAGGGGCGCCACCCCTGCCACCAGCCGCTCCCAGAGATCCCGCTCCTCAACCACCAGGGGCGCCAAAAATCGTGGCTCTTGGCTTAGCCCATAGCCAGCGGTAAGGCAGTTCAGCCCCAAAAGGGCGGTGATCAACAGGCGCTTGGCCCAGCCGGGGCCGGCTCCGCGGACTAAGTAGGCCCCCATCAGCAACGGCAGCGGCACCCAGACGAGACCAAAGCGGCTCAGCTCCGGCAAAAACAGCCCCTGGCCCAGGGAAGCCAGCAGAACCACCAACGGCATCCCCCAGATCAAGGCCCCGACCCAGCGGCCCAGCAGGGATCCCATCCCCAACAGGAGATAGGCAGGGGCCAGCACCGCCAGCCACTTCCCCAGCTCCACCAGCCCTTGCCAGCCGCCGGCCTGCTGCAGGTCTTCCCGCAACTGCGGCAGGCGCAGGCCGCTGCCCACCTGGTAAGTAAAAGCCCAGGGATCCCCCACCGCCAACCAGTTGACATACAGCCAGCTCAAGATCAGGGCCAGGCTGATAAACCCCGCCACCAGCAGCGAGACCCAGCGAAACCCCCAAGATTCGCGGCGAAAAGCCACCAGCAGCAGTCCTGCCAGCCAGGGCAACAGCCAGCCGCTCTCCCAGCGCAGCACCATCAGCGGCCCTAAGGCCAGCCCAATGAGCAGCAGCCGCAGGGTAATCGGCAGCTCGTCCTTCTCCGCTGCTTGTTTCTCGTTGGCCAGAGGGAACAACAAGGCCATGTTCACCCCCAGCAAAAGCGAGGTGGCCGTCCAAACGGGGCTGCGCAGCAGCATCAGGAGCAAAGCCGGCTGCAGCAGCAGCAACAGGCCCCACAGCCAGCGCCACCCCAGGCCGACAGGCAAACGGCGCAACTGTTGCCCCATCCAGTCCAACACCAGGGATCCCAAAATGGCCTGCAACACCAGCGGCGAGCGCCCCAAAATGGCCGTGGCCAGCACCAGCGAAGGGGGAAAGGTGGTGCCGACAATGGGCAGGCGCGGATCCGGCCCCAGGACGGCTACGGATCCCTTGTAGCCAAGGAACTGCATCTCTAGGCTCACCCAGCCCCAGCCTTCCTTCAGCCCCCACAAGAGGCCAGCCAGGAGCAGCAAGGGGATCCCTACCGGCGCAACGAGCCTCAAGATAGCTTTAAGCCGGTTTACAAACATCCATGCCCTATGAACGAGTTTCGCTAAACTTGACGGCCTAGGGCATTGGAACACCCTAGTTAATCCTAAAAGCAAGTTTTGCAAAAACTATTAGGAATGCAAGGGAGCTTTAGTATTCCCCTTCTCGAGACTTTTTTTCTACGAGTTTTGGCGTATTGGATTCAGCAAGATGGTCGATGAAAAGTTGCCGCGCTGCAGGTGAGGATGTGAGAGCCCCTGAAGTGGAACAAGGTGTGACCTCAATGCTACAGTCTGTGCGAGACATGGACAACGCGGCAATTCCGGCACTGGAGCTTTTGCCCTCCCAGGCTCAGACCCGCCCCTGGGGAGCCTTCTGGATCTTGGATGAAGGCCCAATGTACAAAATCAAGCGCATCGAGGTCAAGCCCGGCCATCGCCTTAGCCTGCAGATGCACTACCACCGCAGCGAGCACTGGATTGTGGTTCGGGGCACGGCGCGCGTTACCCGGGGCGAGGAGGTGGTGCTGCTTAACTCCAACGAGTCCACCTACATTCCCCCCTGCACCAAGCACCGTCTGGAAAACCCCGGCACCATCCCCTTGGTGATCATCGAGGTGCAGAACGGGGAATACTTGGGGGAGGACGACATCGTGCGCTTTGAGGACGACTACGCCCGCGCCTAGGAGAGTTCCCGAGGAAGGGGGTTTTCTTGTGGCTAGTTCATCACTATTGCGCCATATACTCCTAGAAGTTTGGCGACTGCCCCCGCCGCAGGTGTAGGCTTTTTCTGTCGTCGGAGCAGGGGCTAGGGATCCCGCAGATGGCTAGGGTAAGGCGAGGGTGGGGGCTGTTGGTGGCTGGCTTGCTCTGCTGCGTGCCAACAGAGGCAGTGCGGGCGGAGCCCCTTGCTTTCCAGAGGCTGGGCTACGAGCGTTCCGTGCTGCTGCAGGGATCCAACCCGCGCCTGGATGTCACCGTCCCTGCGCCCATCAACGGCATCGACCCAGAAGCCAGTTTTGTGCAGTTGCGCCTAGAACCTTCGCCGGTGCTCAAGCCCACTTCTACTGTGCGGGTGCTGATTAACGAGGAGCTG
The DNA here is from genome assembly GCF_047462335.1 of Synechococcus sp. H60.1. Lineage (NCBI taxonomy): Bacteria > Bacillati > Cyanobacteriota > Cyanophyceae > Synechococcales > Synechococcaceae > Synechococcus > Synechococcus sp. H60.1. The sequence goes on along the minus strand of NZ_JANSJA010000215.1, from coordinate 15,055 downwards.
GCGGGGATCTTTCTGGTGCAAGATCTGCGCCAGGAGCCGGTGGTGCGGGTGCCCATCCCTAACCTGCCGCCGGGTGAGCGCTTTATCACGGTGTCGGTGCAGCCGTTTTTGAGCATTAGCGACGACATCTGTGCCGACCTCAACACCGGCAACCTGCTGCTGAGGGTAGGGCGGGACAGTTTTTTTGAGCTGGTGCCCCGCGTGCCCGATGCCACAGTGGCCGGCTTTCTGCGCCTGATGTACCCCCAGCTCACGCTGGTGGTGCCCGCCAACCCTTCTCCCGAAGTGGCGGAAGCAGCGCTGGGCCTGTACAGCTTGCTGGCCCACCTCTTCCCTCAGACCCCCATCCTCTGGAGCAACCGTCCAGGGGAAGGGCCTCAAGTGATTCTGGAGCCGGCCAACTTTACCCCCCACCTTCAGCATCAAGTAACTCCAGAGGGATCGCGGCTGCGGGTGGCCGCCCGCCGCGAGGCCATTCTTGCCCTCTATGAAGAGTGGAAGCGGGCGGGGCTGGTGAGCCGCGGCATCCGGGTGGCGGCGGTGGCGGACTGGGAGCGGGCTCTCAAGGCCAACCGCCTCAGCTTGCGGGAGTTGGGGATCGTGGATCCCCTGCTGCGGGGCTTTGGCAGCCAGTCTTTGGTTTTCAACTTCAACCTGGCGCAGTTGGGGGGGCGCCCGCGGGATCTGGCGGCCCAACTGGATGTGATCATGAACCCGGTGGATGGTCGGGCCGGGGATCGCCTGACGGGCTATGTGTTCTTCAACGGCGTTCTGCTGCGCACCTACAACCTCACCGGTCGCAGCCAGCTCAACGAGACCGTGACCCTGCCCACCCGCCTGCTGCGCCGCTTCAACCAACTGGAGCTGCGCTTTGACTACGGGGCCAGCCCCGGCAATTGCCAGGGATCCCTGACGCCGCTGACGGTTCAGGTGCGCTCGGATAGCTCCGGCTTTCTCTGGAGCGGCTACCAAGCCCCCAACGGCGAGCTGCAGGAGATCCCGGCGGTGCTGCAGGGATCCGGACGGGTTTGGCTGGGGGATCCCGCCTTGCTGCCGGCTGCCGCCTACCTGGTGGGGGCCTTGAGCCGGCTGGCCGCCCGACCGCTCCTGCCCACCCTTCAGTTTCTGCCCCAGGAAAAGACCCAGTTGGAAACAGGCGACTTCGCCTGGCAGATCCTTGTCGCCGCTCCGGAGCAGGTGGAGCTCCCTTACAGCCCCATCCGGCTGGGATCCCAGTTCGAGATCCTCAACCCCTTGAACCAGCAGGTGGCCCTGGCCGCCCAACCCCAGGAAAACCTCGGCCTCTTGCAGTACTTTTTGCTCCAAGGCAGGCCTACCCTTTGGCTGTCCTGGTGGGGATCTGATCCGGCCTTGGCAGAACGCCTCAGCCGCGGCCTTGCCGATCCACGCACCCGCCTGGCCAACCAACTGCAGGGAAATGTGCTCACCGCCTACGCCGCCACCCCCGCCCTCACCCAGGTGCAGAGCTGGGATCTCACCCCCCAAGGCTACCGGGTGCGCTACCCAGGCCGCTTCAGTTGGCAGCTTTTGGTGTGGCAGTACCGCTATTGGCTGGTGCTGCTGCTGGCTATTCTGCTGGCAGCGGGAGCCTGGAATGTCTATCGCCGCTTGGCTCGCCGCCCCGAGTCCCCCATCCCTTCCTAGGGGGGGCTAGGCATGGGCTTGCGGTTGAGCCAGACTTGAGCCAAACCGCGGGTCTTAGGCCATGCTCCAGTCCCTTAAGTCCTCGCTTTTGCGCGCGGGCTATCTCACCCGCCAGCAACTGGCGGCAGCGGAGGAGTACCGCGAAGAGGTGGGCTGCTCCTTGCCCAGGGCTTTTTGGAGCTTGCGGGTCATGCATCCTGGCAAGTTTGCCGACCTGTGTCGCCAGATTTTGGATCGGCCCAAGCTGCGGGACTGGCTGCTCAAGCAGCCTCTAGATCTAGAGCTGCCTTGGCTAGTGGAACCCAGCGATCTCCTGCCGGTGCGCTTTTTGCCCTGTGGCTGGCTCAACCCGCAAACCGTTGTGGTGGCCACGGAAGAGCCCGGCTATCCCGGCGTCTGGCAGGCGGTGAAACGCCTTTGCCCAGAGGCCGAAAAGCTGTGGGAGATCCCGGCCACCGAAAAGCAGATCTTGACAGTTATCCTCGAGCGCAAGCTGGCTGCTGAGCTGCTGGGCAGCCGCCTCACCCTGGAGCAGTGGCAGCAGGCTCTGGAGATCCGCCGCCGCACCGGATCCAGCCTGGGGCAGGTGCTGACCCGGCTGAGCTACCTCTCCACCCGCGAGTATCTCAGCATTCTGGCCCACTTGCTGGGCTACCCCTCCGTCTCGGAGCTAATCGGAACAGGGCTGCTCTACCGGGACGAGGTCCTAAGCCGCCAGTTCGATCCGGAATTGATGATGCACCACCTCTTCTACCCCCTAAGCTGGAGCGACGAGAATACCCTCACGGTGATGGTCAACGACCCCCTGGACTGGGCGGTGGACGAGCTGCTCTACAGTTGGCGGCCAGGGTTGCGGATAGAAAAGGTGCTGGGCACCGAGCAGGATATCACCCAGCTCCTCAGCCAAGATCAGGGATCCCGCTTTAGCCAAGAGGCGGTGTACAAGCTGCTGGCCCGCCTGCCGGAGGAATCGGCCTCGCGGGTGTTTACCCCCTCGCAAATTGCCGTCGGCTATGGCCTGCTGCTGCTGCTGCTGTGGAGTTTGGCCAGCGCTCCCTGGACAACTCTGACGATCTTGGTGCTTTTGATTAACCTCTTCTACATAGCCTCGATTCTCTTCAAACTGCTGCTCAGCTTGGTGGGATCCGCCGATCGCTTCCACCAGATTACCGACGAAGAAGTGGCCGCCCTCGATGACCGCAGCTTGCCCATCTACACCATCCTGGTGCCGGTCTACAAAGAGCCGGAGGTGATGCCGATTCTCATCAACTCCCTCTCCAAGCTGGACTACCCCCACGAGCGCTTGGACGTGCTGATCCTGTTGGAAGAAAACGACCAGGCCACCATCGAGGCCGCCCGCGCCGCCAAGCCGCCCCGCTACGTGCGCCTGTTGATCGTGCCGGATAGCAAGCCCAAGACCAAGCCCAAAGCCTGCAACTACGGCCTGGCCTTTGCCCGCGGCGAATACCTCACCATCTACGACGCCGAAGACATCCCCGATCCGGATCAACTGAAAAAAGCCATCATTGCCTTCAAAAAAGGGGATCCCAGCTTGGTCTGCGTCCAGGCAGCCCTCAACTATTTCAACCGCAACGAGAACTTTCTTACCCGCATGTTTACCCTGGAGTATTCCTATTGGTTTGATTACCTGCTGCCGGGCCTGGAAACCTTGAAAATGCCCATTCCCCTGGGGGGCACCAGCAACCACTTCCGCACCGACCGCCTGCGGGAATTGCAGGGATGGGATCCCTTTAACGTCACCGAAGATGCCGATCTAGGCATTCGCGCCAGCCAGCACGGCTACACGGTGGGGGTGATCAACTCCACCACCTACGAAGAGGCCAACTGCGCCCTTAAAAACTGGATCCGGCAGCGCTCCCGCTGGATCAAAGGCTATATGCAGACCTGGCTGGTGCACAACCGCAACCCGCTGCGCTCTTTGCGCAAGCTGGGCCTCAAGAACTGGCTGGCCTACCAATTTTTTATCGGCGGCAGCTTCTTCACCTTCCTCACCAGCCCCATCATGTGGCTGCTGTTTATTTACTGGCTGCTCACCCGCGCCCATTGGCTGCAAAACATTTTTCCCAGTTGGCTAATTTACTTGGGCTTGTTTAACCTCTTGGTGGGCAATGCCATTGGGATCTACTTGAACTTGGTGGCCGTTTTTCGGCGGGGCTACTACGACTTGGCCTTCTATGCTCTTCTCAACCCCATTTACTGGCAACTGCACTCCATGGCAGCCTACATGGCCCTGTGGCAGCTTTTTACCAAGCCCTTCTACTGGGAAAAAACTATCCACGGCCTAAGCAAATTCACTCACGCCAAAGTGCAGGAAGCCAGCCACAAACCCGCCTAGGCAGCCCCCTTCATCCCTACAGCAGGCGGTACCTCCTTCCCCTCTTCCAACAGGGAGAGGGGCTAGGGGTGAGGGAAGCGCTAGAAGCCGTAGTCAGAATCAACGACGACAGCACAGCCGCGTGGGTGGCGGCAGCCGGCCATGATCACCTGGACGGCGAAGCTGCCCTCATAGGGAGCCTGGACGATGGGGAAATCGTCCAAGAGCGTATCTTCGGCTACCCACCGACCGTTGCGATCGTAAAGCACCAGATCCACGTCGTGGCAGTCGAGGTCGCACTCGGCCCAGATGTTCTCGCCTGGGTAGAAATAACCATTAACCCAGGTCGATTGCCCGTTCAGTAACCACAAGCTCCTTTGGGCCCACGCTTCACCACCACCCAGGATTGCAGCCGCGCCGATCATGCCCGCTGCCAGCCAACCCCGCAGAGCAACCATCGGATTTTCCTCCTTCCATGAAGTTTTCTTTGCCGCAACAGGGATCCCTGCTCTACCTACACGCTAGCATTAACGTTTTCGCTCCCTGGCTGATTGCGATCACAGCCGGCATCTTCCTTACAAGTTGCAAAAAAGAGTTACAAAAAGGGATCCCAACTTGCGCAGGGATCCCTGAATTTCGATCAGAATAGAATTGGGAAAACCTGCCCAAAGCCCTTGATTGTTCTCACTGGGGCAGCACCAGTTCTCCGCGGCGCCCCAGGGGATCGGTGAGGACGCCGCCGGTGGGGCCCTTGATCTGAAGGGTGCAGCGGCTGCCGGAGACTTCAATGAGGGTGTAGTTGGGCACCGCCAGCTCCAAAAAGCGCAGGTTGCCGGTTGTGACGCCAGGGATCCCGCTCACTTCTGGATTGGCAGGGTTCACAGGGGCGAGAAAGCCATTCACAATCCGGTAGTAGAGGCGGCTGGCGTTGGGGATCCCCAGTTGGCTGCCCAACTCGTCAATGCTCAAGGCGGTCACGCTGCGTCCGGTGGGGCCAGTCCACACCTCCCAGATGGGGTTGCTGCTGCCGGGGTTGACCTGGCCGATAAAGCCGGCGTGGTTGTTGCCGGTTAGGAACACCACGTTGCGGATGTTGTTGCGCTCAATAAAGTCGATCACCTCCTGCCGCTCCAGCCAGTAGCCCTCCCAGACGTCGTTGGAGCGGAAATAGGTCACCGTGATGGGAAACTCGCTGACGATGAACTTGTAGGTGGCGGTGGAGCTGCGCAGGCCGTTGAACAACCACTGCTTTTGGGGTTCTCCCAAAAGAATGCGCGGCGTGCGGCGCAGCAGGTTAAACAGCGCCTCTTCCGATCCCGGCGGGCCGAAGAACAGGGTCTCCTGCTGGGGCGTGAGGCGGAGGCCGGCCAGCTCCAAAAAGCGCTGCCGGGTCAAGCCAGGGGGCAAAATGGGCAGGATCGGGGTCACAGCAGCCAAGTCGCGGTACTGGCGCAGGTCGAGGATAAAGACTTCGGCGTTGGCACCGTAGCGGAAGCTGCGAAACACCCGATCCCGGCTATCTACCCCCGGTACATCCGTCAAGGTGGGGGTGATGGGGTTGTACTCAAAAAAGGCCTGGTAGCCCAGCACCCTAAAATCTTCCACGTCGCGGGTTTGCCCGGTGGTGTCGTTGAGCTGGACAGCGCGGCCGCCGCGGGCCTTCTGGCCGCTGTAGTTGTCGATCACCTCGTGGTCATCCCAGTTAACGACAAAGGAGGTGCGGCTGAACAACTGCGGGAACTCTGGTCCGGCATATTTGGGATCCCGCTGATCCCGATAGAGGCTGCGGTAAAACTCCAGCGTCGGTACCGGATCCAGCCCCAGCCAGAAGCGATCCGCATAAACGGTGTCGCCGTTGAAGGCGATGAAATCAATATCGCCGCGGTTAACCTCGGCCAACAGGGCCGCCCCAATGGGGAAAGGAGGCTCATTGGCGCAGCTAATGTGCAAGAAGCGGATGGGCCGCCCATCGCCCGGAGCCGGCAGGGTGCGGAACTGGCCCACAGGGCTGGTAAACCCCTCACTGACAAAGCGGTAGAAATAGCGCTGCGCCGGCCTCAGGCCGGTAACAACGGCGCGGGCAATGTAGTCGCCCGGCTCGGTGCGGTAGTTGCGACCGGCCACGCGGCGGGCAGTCAGCGCAACCTGCTGCAGAATGGGGTTGAACTCGGCATTTTCCGCCACCTGCAGCGTCACAGGCACCGTATCCACGCTGCTGGCCGGCACCACCCGCGTGGAAAGCACCGCCCCCTCAGAGGTGGGATCCCCGGCAAACACCCCCTGGGGAAATCCTGGCTCTCCCAGCGGCGGGATAGAAGAACTGGAGGTGCCCCCACAGGCGGCCAGGGCGGCTGCCCCACCGCCAAACATCAGCAACTGCAGGAAAAAGCGACGGGAACGCAGGGAACTCATACAGCTAACCTCAGCGACGCCGGCAAATGTAAAGGGATCCGCAACAATGGCCAATTGCCCCTAGTCAAGCACTTCTGCGCCCAAACTGAGGTTGTGGGCCGGTGAAAACTGGGTTAGCTTCTGTTTAAGAACGCCAGACCTGAGGCTTGGGTTCTCCGCGGCCTTTTCATAGCCCTTCCTGCGAAGGCTAAAATTCCATTAAGGTTTTTTGCTTTTTGGCTTTGTTTTCGGTTTTGCGTTCTAGAACCTCTTGTTGACCCAAGGAGGGATCGTCGTGGCTACGGAGACTCTGGTTAAGCCTTCTGTAACCCCGAAGCATATGCCCATGTACCGGGTGTTGCTGCACAACGACGATGTCAACACCATGGAGTACGTGGTGCAGGTGCTGGTGAAGGTCATTCCATCGATGATGCCGCCGCAAGCCACCGAGATCATGTTGGAAGCCCACAACAACGGCGTTGCTGTGGTCATCGTGGTGCCGCGGGAGCACGCGGAGTTTTACTGCGAGCAGCTGCGCCAGCACGGCCTCACCAGCTCGATCGAGCCGGAACGCTAGTTAGGAGCGGTTTGGGTGGGCCTGCCGACTGCTGAGCTGATTGGCAAACTCAAGGCCTTTCCCTTGCCGCTGCGGCTGTTGCTGTTTTTGGGGATCCCCCTTTTGGCCTGGCTACCGTGGGTCGGCCTGGGGGGATTTTTCTTTGGCCGAGAGTACCTCTGGCTGCCGCTGTATGTCCTCCTGCTCCTTTGGCTGGGGCTGTGGGGATCCGGGTTTGCCGCCTATGGCCTGGACAAGAGTTGGGCCTGCCGAGCTGGGATCCTCTGGGGTCTAGGGATGGGTGTGGGCGGGCTTTTTCTGCTCTTTGGCTTGGAGGGAGCCCTGGGCTGGCTGAGCTGGCGGCCGGTGGAAGGGGGATCCCTGCTGGGCTATGGCTTGCTGGGGCTAGGGGTGGGCCTGGCGGTGGCCCTGGCAGAAGAGCTGTTGTTCCGCGGCTGGCTGCTGCAGGAGATGGCCTTGGACTACGGCTGGACAAGCGCTCTGTGGGGATCCAGCCTTCTCTTTGCTTTGGCCCACTTTTTGAAGCCGCCAGCAGAGATCCTCGCCACCTGGCCCCAGTTTCCGGGGCTGTGGCTGATGGGCCTGCTGCTGGCCCAGGCAAAGGTGTGGAACCAAAACAAGCTAGGACTCAGCCTGGGGCTGCACGCCGGCTGGGTGTGGGGCATCACCTGGGTCAACAACTTGGCTTGGATCGAGTACACCGGCAGGGCGCCAGAGTGGCTCACCGGCATCGGCGGCAACCCCCTAGCCGGGCTGATGGGCCTGCTCTTCCTGGGCGGCACCTTCCTTGTTCTCAAGAGGTTGGCCACCGACAGAAGCTGAACAACGCCGAAGCATCTCCCCTCTCCCTCAGGGAGAGGGGCCGGGGGTGAGGGTCATCCCTCAGGGAGAGGGGCCGGGGGTGAGGGATCTGTCTCAATCCAGTTATTTCGAGATCTCCTCCCCCCAAGGGCCGCTCTCATAGTAGGCGGCCAGCCTCTCCTGGTCGGGCTGAGTGAGCAAGCTCACCCCCACCAGCACCGCCGTGCCGACAACCACCGCCGGGATCACCGGCAGCCAGCCCCCCGTCCAGGCTTGGGGCAACAGGCCCGCCAGCCAGCCCAAGGTGAGACCGCTGGAAACCAAAGCTCCGGCTACGGCCCCGGCGCGGGTAGCCCGCTTCCAGTACAGGCCGGCAATCAAGAGGGGAAAGAGCATGGCGTTGCCCTGAAAGCTCCAGGTGGCAATCTGGGTAATGAGCCCCGGTGGCCTGACGGCAATGGCAAAGGAGACCAACCCAATCCCCAACACCACCCAGCGGCCCAACAGCTCCTCCTGGTGCGGAGAAAGCTGGCGCTTGAGCAAGGTAACCACCAGATCCCGGGTAACCAGGGAGCTGGCAGTTAGCAGTTGCGAGTCCGCCGTAGACATCAAAGCCGCCAGCGCCGCTGTAATCACCACTGCCGCCACGCCGCTGGGCAGGGTCTGCAACATCAGCGGCATGATCTGATCCGGCTGCTGCAGGTCAGGAAAAGCCAGCCGACCCCAGACGCCAATGAGGGCTGCTGGGAAGAACACCAGTAGAATCAGCAGCGGCCAGACCACCATCAGGGTCTGAAAGGGACGGGCACTTTTGGCCATGTAGAAGCGCTGAAAAAATTGGGGAAAAAGGGGCGTGGCCATCAAAAACAGCAGTTGGTTGCCAAGCAGGGTCTGCCAGCTCCAGCGCCCCTGGGGGCCGGGCAAGCTCAGCCAGGGATCCAACTGGCTGCCGGCCTCTTGGCCCCAACTCAAGGCCACGGCCACAAAGGCCACTCCCATCCCCACAACCAAGATGATCCCCTGCACCACGTCCGTCCAGACCACGGCCTGGGAGCCGCCGAAGAGGACATAGCCCAGGATGACCAGCGCCACCCCCACCGCCAGGGGCCAGTAGGGGATCCCTTCCCCCAAAACGGCGGCCAGGGTGCGCGCCCCGCCGATGATCTGGATGCTGATGTAGGGGGCGGTAAACGTCAGGGCGCTTAGGCAATAGAGCAGGGCCAGGAGAGGGCTGTTGAAGCGGTGGCCAAAGAACTCTGAGGGGGTGATGAACCCAAAGTGGCGGGCCGCCAGCCACACCCGGTAGCCCACCCCAAAAAACAGCCCTGAGATCAGCGCCGTGGTGACCCCCACGGCCAAAAAAATCCCCAGGCCGTGGGTGTAGGCATCCGCCGGCACCCCGAGGAAGGTAAAGGCGCTGAGCAGCGTCGCCAGCGTGGTCAAGGTCAAGGCCAGGGATCCCAGCCCCCGCCCTGCCAGGAAATAGCTGACCGGATCCTGGCCGCTGCGGCGGTAGCTCCACCAACCAATGGCCGCCAGCAGCAGCAAGTACACCCCCACCACACCCAAACTCAAAACCGTGTCACTCATCTCCAGCCCTGGGCCAGCAAGTTCGCACAAAGTAGAAGTTCAGGGGCACCAACAGCAGCACCGCCAACCCTGCTCCCCAGTACCAAGCCGGGATCCCCAATAGCTGCGGCTGGGCCGAGCGGGATCCCACCCAGGTCAACAGCCACAGCAGCGGATAGATCCCCCACACCCAAGCCTGGCGTCCTTGTCCAAACCGCAATGGCCTTGTCGCCTGAGAACCACTGGCAGGATCCAATCCTGCCATTTGCCTATCTCCTGCTTTTTTGCTGACCATTACTTAGGGTACTACAGCCACTGTTGAGGGAAGCTGAACTTGTCTTTCTCCATTTCCGATCCTGCCGGCAAAAGGGAAGCTGGGGGCGAACGAGAGCGGCCCTACTGGCTGGCTTGGGCGCGGATTAGAGGGATCGGCCCCCATCGCCTCAAGCGGCTGGCGGAGTTCTTTGGATCCTTGGAACGGGCCTGGCAGGCGGATGTTCCGGCCCTGCTGCAGGTAGAGGGCATTGGCCCCACCCTGGCAGAAACGATTGTCTCTGCCCGTCCTGGCCTCGACCCTGGGGAGATCCTGGAGCAAACCCAGAAGCCCGGGATCCCCTTCCTAACCCCTGCGGATCCCGGCTATCCGCCCTTGTTGTGGGAGCTGCCGGATCCACCGCCCCTTCTCTACGTCTTAGGCGAGTGCCCCGACTGGCAGCAGCCGGCCATCGCTATTGTCGGCACCCGCGCCCCCACCCCCTACGGTCAGCAGTGGACCCAGAAAGTCAGCGCCGCCCTGGCGGAAGCTGGCTGCGTGGTGGTGTCGGGACTGGCCACCGGGATCGACGGCATTGCCCACCAAGCCTGCCTGGAGGCGGGCGGCAAGACGGTGGCCGTGGTGGGAACTGGGGTGGATCAGGTTTACCCCGCCCACCATCGCGCTCTCTACCGGCGCATCCTGGAACAAGGGGCCGTCCTCAGCGAATATCCCCCCGGCACGCCGCCGGCCAAGGAGCACTTTCCCCAGCGCAACCGCATTATCGCCGGCCTCTGCCGCGCCACCCTGGTGATGGAGGCCCCAGAGCGCTCAGGGGCGCTGATTACCGCCCACCTAGCCAACCAATACGGGCGGGAGGTGTATGCCCTGCCGGGGAATATCGACACGGCAGCGGCCCGCGGCTGTCTGCACCTCATCCGCAGTGGTGCAGCGATGATCCTGGGGATCGAGGAGCTGCTCCAAGAGCTGGGCTTAGTTCAGGGATCCCCTCTCCCAGACCAACCCTTGTCCGCCGGCCCCAGGGATCCGCAGCAGCAGCTTCTCTGGCAGCTCCTAGGCAACGACATCCTCAGCCTCGATGCCCTGGCTCAGGCCACCCAGATGGACATTGCCACCCTCTCCAGCACCCTGCTGCTTATGGAACTGGAGGGCTGGCTGGTGCAACTGCCGGGGATGCGCTACCAGCGGGCTCGCTGAGGTTGGATCCCTGCACCGCTTCTCCGATGGGAGCCCGGCATGTGGGATCCTCGTGGCGAGGGTTGTTGACATGGGTGCTGACGGGGTAGGCGGCCATGGCCTCTGCCGGGTAGGGGCGAAGCAAGGGCAGGAGCCGCGCCGGATCCCGCACCTGCGGATCCAGCCAGAGGTCGTAATCGTCTTCTAGCAAAATGGCCGGCATCCGCTCGTGGAAAAGCCCCATTAGCCGATTGGCTGGCGTGTTGAGGATGGCGCAAGTTTCTCTCTCCACCCCTTGTGGGCTGCGCCAGCGCTCCCAAATGCCGGCAAAGGCAAACACCGGTCGATCCAGCAGGTAAAACCAGTAGGGCTGTCGCTTGGCCGTGCCCTGGTCGGCCCACTCGTAGAAGCCATCTGCCGGGATCAGGCAGCGGCGGCGGCAAAAGGCCTGGCGGAAAGAGGGTTTCTCGGCCACGGTCTCGGCGCGGGCATTGATCCACCCGGCCTTGGGAGTGCGGCTCCAACTGGGGATCAAGCCCCAGCGGAACTGAGTGGCCTGGCGCTGAAGGGATCCC
>NZ_JANSJA010000215.1:0-3592 GCF_047462335.1 Synechococcus sp. H60.1 | reverse complement strand
GCCACCACCGCCAGCAGCGGCTGAGCAGGGGCAATGTTGTAGCGGGGCTGGAGCGCCGCCACTGCCCCCCTCTCGAGTTGAAAATGCTGCTGCAGCCGTTCGGGAGCAACCGCCAGGCTAAACCGTCCGCACATCCGGGATCCCTCAAACCTGGGTGGAAATGCCCAGCAATTGGAGGAGCCCCCGCAGTGGGATCTCCACCTGCTCGGGACGGTGGTTGAGCTCGTAGCCCAGCTCGTAGATGGCCTTCTCCAGCAGATAGGCCTCTAGCAGCACTTCCAGCTCCTGCGGGCTGCGGGGCAGAAAAGCCCCTTGGGAAGCCACCTGGAGATACTCGGCCAAGAAAGCAGCACAAACCCAGCGGTGCCAAAACTGGGCCCAGCGCATCATGTCGGGGCACTTGTCCCCGCAGACCAGGCCGCTTTCCAGTTGCTGGCGCAAGCCGGTGTGAACGGCGTAGTGGAAAGAGCGCAGCATCCCTGCCACATCCCGCAGGGGGCAGCGTTTGAGGCGGCGTTCTCCCAGGGAGCGGGCCGGCTCCCCTTCAAAGTCGATGATGACAAAGTCCTTGCCGGTAAACAGCACCTGGCCCAAGTGGTAATCCCCATGGCAGCGGGTGCGCAAAGCCGTGATCTTCCGCTCCAGGATGAGGCGGAAGCGGCTCATGATCTCCCCTTCTTGGTCGCGAACAGCCCGGGCCAACTTGGCCTCCACCTCCGGCAGCTTGGGGATCTGCTTGTTCAGCAGCGGAAACACCTGCCCCACCAAATTGCGCATGGATTGATAGATGGAGCGCTGGTAAAGACTGGAGAAGGGCTCGGGGGCAAAGTCTTTGTTTTCGGTGTCGGCGGCCAGAGCAAGGTGCAGCTCGGCGGTGCGCTTGGCCAAGATCCGCACCGACTCCAGGTAGCTGCCAATGGTGGCGTAGGCCAGCTCCGGCAAGGGGAGTTGAGACAGCTCCAAGAAGGATCCCTGCGGAACGGGCACGGGATCCACCTCTAGGTAGTGAACCAGCACCGTCTCGAAAAACTGCCCCAGGCTGTCCAGCGTGTAGTGCCAGGCATCCCCCTCGTTGGGGATGTACTCCTGCAAAATGGCCAACGTGATGGGCTGATCGCTGGGATCAAAGCCCCGCGCCCCACGGCGGCGGCGATATTCCAGGGATCCCAACAGCCGCGGCACCCGCACCTGGGGATGGTGCTCCAGCAGGTAGCGGCCGATCTCTAGCTCTGGATTCACCCCCTCGGCCACCTTGCGATAGAACTTGAGGATGTACTGGTTGCCGTAGACCACCGAGGTGTTGCTCTGCTCCGCCTTGAGGATGCGGGGTTCAAGGCCGAGGTCGTACTCAAAGGGAGCAAAGGTGGTGGCCCAAAGCTCCCCTGAGGAGTGGCGCAGGCGGCCCTGCTGGGCGATGATCTGCAGCGGCAACGACAAAAAGGTTTTATCGGCCAGCGCGTCGAAAAGCACGCCCGGCGGATCCCCGGCCACCTGCACAGGGAGGATGACTGCCTGGGGTGTCTCTACGCGCAGGTGCAGGGCCGCCTCTTGGGTGGTGTAGCCCACGGGGAGAGAGTAGAGTTCTGCTTCCCCCTCGGTAAACTCGACTTGCAAGAGCAAAATCTGGCCCCGAAAGGGGGGATCCCCTTCCCGATTACAAGGAATGGCATCCAAGATCTGGGCCGACTGAATTTGGCGGGCTTTGGAGCCGAACCAACGGCAGCGGTAGAGGTAGTCGCCCAAGACCGCCTCCAGCCGCTCTTGGCTTTCCCCTTGAAAGAGGCTTTCCCACGTGGGGGCGATCAGGGTGGGCAGGCGATCCGGCTCTTCCGGTTTGCTGTGACTGGGGTGGATCCGCTCCGTTGGTCGCTGTGGCTCGAGGGAAAACCAGTAGAAGGAGTGGGGGCCCAGGGTCAGGAAATAGGGCAGTTGGCCGATGGGAGGAAACGGCGTGCGCCCGAAGATCTCTACCGGGATCAGCCCCTCCCAGTGGGCTAAGTCCAGCTCCACAAACTGCGCGTAGCGAGAGAGGTTGGCCACCACCAGGATGCGCTCGTCGCCGTAGGCCCGCATAAAGGCCAGCACCTTGCGGTTTTCCGGGTGCAGCAGCTCAAAAGAGCCGCGGCCAAAAGCTTGGAAGCGCTTGCGCACCGCAATCATCCGTTTCATCGTCCACCACAGGGAATAGGGGTTGTTCCGCTGCGCTTCCACGTTGACGGTTTCGTAGTGGTACTCGGCATCGATGACGATGGGCAGGTAGAGCTTCTGCGGGTTGGCGCGAGAAAAGCCGGCATTGCGGTCGGCGCTCCACTGCATCGGCGTGCGCACGCTGTTGCGATCCCCCAGGTAGATGTTGTCCCCCATGCCGATTTCGTCGCCGTAGTAGATCACCGGCGTGCCGGGCAGAGAAAACAGCAGGCTGTTCATCAGCTCGATGCGGCGGCGGCTGTTGCCCAGCAGCGGGGCCAGGCGGCGACGGATGCCCAGGTTGACCCGCGCGTTGGGATCCTTGGCGTAGACCTGGTACATGTAGTCCCGCTCTTCGTCGGTGACCATCTCCAGGGTGAGCTCGTCGTGGTTGCGCAAGAAAATAGCCCACTGGCAGGTTTCGGGGATGGGGGGAGTCTGCTGCAGGATGTCGATGATGGGGAAGCGATCCTCCATCTGGATGGCCATAAAGAGCCGTGGCATCAGGGGGAAGTGGAAGTCCATGTGGCACTCGTCTCCGTCGCCGAAGTAGGCCACAGCATCCTCCGGCCACTGGTTGGCCTCCGCCAGCAGCATACGGTTGGGATATCTTTCGTCAATGTATTTGCGTAGGGCCTTGAGGAAGGCGTGGGTTTCCGGCAGGTTCTCGCAGTTGGTGCCCTCCCGCTCGTACAGATAGGGCACCGCGTCCAACCGCAGGCCGTCCACCCCCATGCTCAGCCAAAAGTCCACCACCTCGAAGATGGCCTTCTGCACGGCAGGGTTGTCGTAGTTGAGATCCGGCTGGTGGGAGTAGAAGCGATGCCAGTAGTAGGCCTTGGCCACCGGATCCCAGGCCCAGTTGGAAGTTTCAAAGTCTTGAAAGATGATGCGGGCCTCTTTGTACTTTTCGGGGGTATCGCTCCAAACGTAGAAATCCCGCTCAGGCGTGCCGGGGGCGGCGCGCCGAGCCCGCTGAAACCAGGGATGCTGATCGGAGGTGTGGTTGAGGATCAGCTCGATGATGACGCGGATCCCGCGTTGGTGGGCGGCATCTAGAAAGATTTTAAAGTCCTCTAGGGTGCCCAGGGTGGGGTTAACGTTGGTAAAATCAGAAACATCATAGCCATCATCCCGCAGGGGGGATGGGAAAAAGGGCAACAGCCAGATGGCCGTGATGCCGAGATCTTGCAGGTAGTCCAGCTTTTCCGTCAGGCCCTGGAAGTCGCCCACGCCATCGCCATCGCTATCGGCAAAGGCCCGCACCGGCACTTCGTAGATCACCGCGTCTTTGTACCAGAGAGGGCTGGGGGCCAAGCTGGAGCCAACAGAGCGAAGAGGAGTTCGGGTCATCATAGGGCGGCAACCAAAACCGAGGGGTCAACGTAAGGCGCGGGATTCCCCA
>NZ_JANSJA010000214.1:0-679 GCF_047462335.1 Synechococcus sp. H60.1 | reverse complement strand
TCCGTATTCTGGGCAATGGCCTCAAAAACTCGCCCAATGGCCTCCGTATTCTGGGCAGTGGCCTGGGCATTGGCCAGCGTCTGCTGAGCAAGACTTCCAGAATGGCCTCCACCCGCTCCAACATGGGCTGCTCTTGCCAGCTTGGGAGACGATCCCAGCCGCAGCCCACCCGTGAGGCAATAATCCCCGTTGAATTCACAGGCTAGGCAAGCAAGCGCAGAGCGGGCTTGGGCTTCCATCTCTCGCTTCTGCGCCAACTGCAAGAAAGGCTAAACGCCAGCGTAGAGACTGGGCTATGAAGTTGGCCCGGTGTGTAGTAGTGTCTGACGACCTCGTGGCGTACGAGGGAATCTGGCGAAGAACCACCGCCTGGCCAAGTCTATCCGGGACGCAGCTTGGTCTTTGTTTGTGCAGTGGCTGGACTACTACGGCAAGGTGATGATTGCCGTTCCGCCGGAGTACAGCAGTCAGGAGTGTCCTGGGTGCGGGTACCTGGTGAAGCAGACTCTTTCCACTCGCAGCCACCGCTGTCCAAAGTGCGGGCTGGTGCTGTGTCGAGACGCCAACGCAGCGCTTAACATTCTCCGCCGAGCACTGAGGATGACGGTAGGGCATAGGGGAACCGCCGGGCCCCCCTTTCATCCCCCCGTGTACGGGGGGACAGAGGGGGGTGTATGTA
>NZ_JANSJA010000213.1:0-5825 GCF_047462335.1 Synechococcus sp. H60.1 | reverse complement strand
GGTTCCGGCCCAACCTGCTGAAGAAAGTAAGCAGAACCTTGGGGCTTTGCCTCAAGGAACGGGGGAGGGGCGGTTTGACAACGCCTTTACGCGTCGGTTTGTGGACTGCGAGTTGGCAGGAGTGTTAACGCTTGCTTCCTTCGAGCCGAGAAGATTTGGGGATTCCCTCTACGAAGCCGCAAAACATTGCTTCATCTCCTGCAGCACCTGGGCATCCTGGGAGGCAGTTCTAGCGCCTGCTTGGGCAGCCCAGCACTTGAGACTTTCGATCTGGTCGCGGGCAATGGAGGCCAGGGGCACAGTTTCGCGGATGGCCTGCAGGATGTCTTCCTGGGTAAAGTCTCGCCGAGCGCCGCTGCCGCTGCCCCCAAAGGCGTTGTACATAGCATCTACAATGGCCTGCTCAATCTCAGCGCCACTGAAGTTCTGGGCAGCCGCTGCCAAGGCATCGAGGTCAAACTCCCGCAGGCGGCTGGGGCGCAACCGCTGCAGGTGTACCCGGAAGATCTCCTTGCGCTCGGCTTCGGTGGGCAGGTTGAGGAAGAAGATCTCGTCAAAGCGGCCCTTGCGCAACAGCTCCGGCGGCAGCAAAGGCACGTTATTGGCTGTGGCCACGATGAAGACCGGGCTGGTTTTCTCCTGCATCCAGGTAATCAGGCTGCCAAACACCCGGCGGCTGGTGCCCGAATCCCCGTCGGCGCCGCTGGTGATGTTGCCAAAGGCCTTGTCAATTTCGTCAATCCAGAGCACACAGGGGGCCATGGCCTCCGCCAGTTGGATCATCTGCCGCACGCGGCTTTCCGATTCGCCAACAATGCCGGCAAATAGGCGCCCGGCATCCAATCTCAGCAGGGGCAGACGCCACTCATTGGCGATGGTCTTGGCCGAGAGAGACTTGCCGGTGCCCTGGATCCCCACCAGCAGCACCCCCTTGGGGTTGGGCAGGCCGTAGCGCCGCGCCTCTTCGGTAAAGGCTTCCTGGCGCACCCGCACCCAAGCTTTGAGGTTGTCCAGCCCGCCCACGCTTTTCAGGGTCTCGCGGGCGGTGAAAAACTCCAGGATGCCCGTCTGGCGGATGGCCTGCTTTTTCTCCTCCAACACCAGGTCAATATCGGCCTCGTTCACCTCCTGCTTAGCGGCCAAGGCGCGGGCCAAGACGCGGCGGATGCGCTCGCGGCTCAGCCCCTGACAGGCCTTGACCAGTTGCTCGCGACCTAGAGGGCTGAGCTTGAGTTTTTCCGGGGCCACGTAGAGCTGGATGAGGCGGTTGATCTCCTCGCTGTTGGGCAGGGGAATGTCGACAACAGTGATCTCCTCGGCTAAGTCGCTGGGCACTTCCAGAGTGTGGCTGAGCAGGATCAGCGTCTTGCGGGTGCGCTTGAGCTCGCGGCTGAGGTTCTTCAGCTCCCGCAGGATGGGGGCATTTTTGTCGCTGCTGGCGTTGCGCAGCACAAAGTGCAGATCCCGCAGCACAAACAGGGTGTCTTCCTGGGGAGCCGAGCGCCACACCCGCCCTAGGGCGGCCATGATGGAGCCACGGTCTTCGCCAGTATCCTGCCAGCCCCGCACCAAATCCCAAAACAGCAGCCGCCGCGGCGGATCGGTTCTCTTGGCTACTTGCACGAGCACGGCGTCCGCCGGCTCCTCTTCGGGGGAAACCAGGTAGATCAGGGGGTAGCGGGCCCGGATCATCAGATCCAGCTCCCGCATCAGTTCCCCTTGCACTTCGGTGGCAATCCCGCTCAAGCCGGGATCCCCGCTGCCTTGCCGATTGCGATCGGGGAGCTCTTTGAGATCTTTTGCGGCTTCTGCCATCGATGAGAAAACAGTGGGGTTCTCCTTACCAGGATAGAGCAGGGATCCCTTGCAGCTCCGCCAGCATGGCGCGGGCAGTCTGGGTGGGATCCGCCGCCTCCATCAGGGCCCGCACCACAGCTACGCGGCTGGCGCCTGCCTGGCGCACCTCGGCCAGGTTGTGGAGATCGATGCCGCCGATGGCAAACCAGGGCAGATGGGCCTTCTCAGCGGCTAGGCGCACGTACTCCAGACCAGCAGGGGGTTTTTCTGCTTTGGTGGGAGTGGCATAGACAGGGCCGACGCCGATATAGTCCACGCCACTATTGAGGGCTTGGGCCAGCTCTTCAGCGTTGGTGGTGGAGAGGCCAATAAGACGCTGGGATCCCAGCAGCTGCCGGGCTTGGGCAACCGGCAGATCTGTCTGGCCTAGGTGCACGCCGTCCGCCTGGCTGACCAAAGCCAAGTCCACCCGGTCGTTAACAATCATCAACGCCTGATAGCGGTCGCACAGCTGCCGCAGCTGTTTGAGATCCCAGAGCATCTCCCTATCGGGGAGGTTCTTGCGGCGGTACTGTACCAAGGTTACCCCCCCCCGCAGCGCCTTCTCCACCACCTCCAGCCAGTTGGGCACTGGGCTAGTGACTAGGTAGAGGCGAGCTGCCAAAAGCCGCCGGCGCAGGGATCCCTCCAGCAGCTCGCTTTCTAGAACGTAGAGGCGGTAGCGCATCTCTTTGGCCAGCTTGGCCAGCCCTGGGGCCAACCAGTGGTGGGATTCAGCCAGCTTGCCGTATTCTTCCACCACCCGCAGCGCCTCCTGGACGCGGCTGCAATTGGCCTGCAACACGTGGCCAAGATCCCGCCGCTCCTCTTCCTGGGGATGGGAGATCTGGGTGCCCGGGTCGGCAGCGGTGTCGCGGGCCAACCGCAGCGGGTCGCTGTGCCAACGAGCTAGGGCCTGGCGCATGGCCTTGCATTCGCCAGCCAGCTCGCCGTTTTCTAGGCCAAAGCGAAACCACTCCTCCAGCACCCGTAATCCCTCACGAGCTCGGTCGAGGTTGGCATCCAGGATACGGGCGACGGCCTGCGGTTTCATGTCCCCTGCGTGTGGGAGTTTTAATCTTTTTTTACTGTAAGTTGAAACGGTTTTTCTGGCCCCTGCCCTAGCCTTTGTCCGCAAAGGAAGCAGGCTGGTGCCAAAGGGCGTTGAGGAAAGCCTGCTGCGGCGTGTGTCCCCAGGCAAACTCGCGGGGGCCGATCCCTTCCGGCAGGTAGGCCCAAGCGTAGCACTCGCAGGCAGGAAAGTAGCGGATCTCCCACCAGGGCTGGCCGGCGGCCACATCCTTCACCGCCCGCCAAAAATGCCCTCGCTGACGGGTAAGACGGGTCTCGACGAAGTAAGGGCCTTCCAGGTGCAAAGCTTCCACCGCTGCAATAAACTCAGCTCGTTGTCGCTCATTGCGGATCATCACCCTGGCTTCCCCTCGCAGGTTGGCTCTATTTTAAGGGGAGATTTTGGGTAGGCTACGAAGTTCTGCTCGTTTAGCTCGAATAGAGGCGGCAACACTTCAGAGTTGAACCCCCATCCTCTAGCCAATGAATCCACAGAATTTGTCGCGGGTGCTGTGCCTGAGCAATGGCCACGGGGAAGATGAGGTAGGTAGTCGCATCGCCCTGGCCCTGACTGGCCTGGGGATCTCGGTGCAAGCCCTGCCGATTGTGGGGGAAGGCACCGCCTATTGCCGCCGCGGCATCCCGCTGCTGCCCCTGACCCAGGTGATGCCTTCGGGGGGATTTATCTATCAAGATTGGCGGCAGTTGTGGCGGGATCTGCGTGCTGGCTTGCTGGGCCTGACCGGGCGGCAATTGGCTTTGGTTCGCCAGGCGGCGGCTCAAGTGGAGCTGGTGCTGGCGGTGGGGGACATTGTGCCTTTGTTAATGGCCTGGTGGAGCGGCAGCCCCTACGTCTTTGTGGGCACAGCCAAGTCGGACTATTATTGGCGGGACGAACAAGGGCCCTACCGCCGCGCTTGGCTGAGACAGCCGGTTTCCGATTATCTGCCCTGGGAACGCTGGCTCATGGCCCGTAGGCGCTGTCGCGGCTCCTTCTTGCGAGATGAGCTGACGGCCACCGCTCTGCAAAAGCGGGGCCTCCGGGCTTTCTACCTGGGCAACCCGATGATGGATGACTTGGAGCCGCGGGGAGAATTGCCTTTGGATCCCGACCGGCCTGCGGTGCTGCTGCTGCCGGGATCCCGCCCGCCAGAGGCTTACCGCAACTGGGCCTTGATGATGCAGGTGGTCGAGCAACTGCCGCCGGAAATCCAAGTTTACGCCGCCCTCAGCCCCAACCTGGAGCGGGCACCTCTTCAGGAGAAGATCCCCTCTTGGCGCCGCGACCTGCTCCTGGTGTGGGGAGATTTCGGCACCTGTGCCCACCGGGCCACGGCAGTGCTGGCCATGGCGGGGACGGCCACCGAACAATGTGTGGGCTTGGGGAAGCCGGTGGTCACCCTGCCGGGGGAGGGGCCGCAATTTACCCCCCGCTTTGCCGAAGCTCAAACCCGTCTCCTGGGATCCGCCGTCCACCTCACTTCACCCCAGCAGGCCCCTGCCGTGCTCTGCCAAATTCTAGACCGCCTGGCCAGCGATCCCGCTTACGCCGCCCAACTGCGGGCCCACGGGCAGCGGCGTATGGGATCCCCTGGCGCTGCTCAGCGCATTGCCGCCCAGATTAAAGCCTGGCTCTCCAACCCTGCTGGCTAAGCCCGCCCCACCCCCTCCATCAGGTTGTCCAGCTCTGCGTAGTCCGGCAGCGCCGTGTCGATGGGCTGGCCTTGGCGCAGCACCACCCGCTCGTGCTGAGGTCGGGAAAGGAGCTCGTCAAACCCCCGGCCCTTGAACAGCACCAAGTCTGCCGGCAGGCCCACCCCAATTTGTCCGGCCTCTACCAAGCTCATCCTACGGGCCGGGGTGGCAGTGATGGCCTGCGGCCAATCCCCGTAGGGGGTGTCCAGGTGCAGGATGCGGGTGGCCTCCCGAAACACTTCTAGGCCGTCGTGATCCCTGAAGCCGTGGAAAGGATCCCGGCAGTTGTCACTGGCTATCATCACCGGCACGCCCAAAGCCTTCAGCTCATGGAGCAGCGTTACCCCCCGCCAGCGGGGCGTGTGGCCGGGGCGGCGGTCTTGTAAATAGAGGTTACACATGGGCAGGCTGACCACGGCGATCCCCGCCTCTTTGACCAGGGCCATGGTCTGGTGGGCCACCTGCGGTGGCTGCACCGCCAAACTGCAGCAATGGCCGCACACCACCTGGCCGAAAAACTCATGGCGCAAGGTTGCTGCTGCCACGTGTCTCAACGTGAGGGATCCCGGATCCTCCGTCTCGTCGGTGTGGAAGTCGAGATCCAGCCCCCGCTCCTGGGCCAGGGCAAACACCCGCTCCAACTGCTCATCCAGCTCCGGCCCCATCGCCGCTACTCCACCTAGGATCCCGCCCAGCTCTGCCACCTTGTCCGCCAGCTTCTCCCCTGCCGGCGTGAGAAAGAAGTCCAAATGGGTCAACGTCACTGCCTGCAGCTCCAGTCTGCCCGCCCACTCTCGCCGCAACTGGGCAAACACCTCCCAACTCACCTGGGCGTGGGGGCCGTTGCAGACCAGGTGGGTGCGCACCGCCTGGGATCCATGGGCATAGCTGCAGCGCAGGCCAAAGTCGCAGCGGCGGTAGATATCCTGCCAAAGTTTTTCGTGCCTGCCGGCGTAGGCCCGCTCCATTTTGGCCCAGTCTTCCTGCTCGGCTCGGATTGCCCCGGCAAACGTGCCGTCGGGGTTGGGGGTGCGCGGCCACACGTGCCCCTTGTCCAGGTGGGTGTGGATATCGACAAAACAGGGCCACACCTGGCCCCGCCTCAGATCTACGCTCGCGATCCCCTGAGGTGGGATCCCATTGGCTGATTGGATGTGAGCAATTCTCCCCGCCTCTATTTCCAGATCCAGCAGCACCAGGCCCTCCCGGTTAGGCGCGGCCCC